>NZ_DDCI01000034.1:0-94441 GCF_002335265.1 Cupriavidus sp. UBA2010 | reverse complement strand
CCAGATCCCCCAGGCGGTCCGACGACATATCCATGCCGTAGACCCCCCATTGCTTCTTTTCCAGGATGCGGCGCGTCAAATGGTGGCCGATGAAGCCGTTGATGCCAAGAATCAGGACTCGCTTCTGCTGCATGGATATATATGAAACCAGATTGATAGTGACCGGCCTGAAGCCGGCCAGGGAGTTATTCGGAACAGGTTTTACTGGGGACCGGCAAGCGATGCCACGTTAGTCACCACCACGCGACGCCAGTCGCGCGCCACCACGTACATCGACAGAGTCGGCGCGAGCGCCAGATAGGTCTCCGGGGACATCACGGCCATGGCCGGCTGGCCGTTCTTCCAGAGCCTGGTGAAACCTTCGACATCGGGCACCACGCGCTGCGGCTCCACCGTCGCGCCAAACGTCAGTTCGTCGGCCTGCCCCACCATCGTCAGCGGATGACGCAGGTAGAACGGCAACGTATGGTCGAGCATCTGCACGCCGTAGAGCGGCATCTCCGGCGTCAGCTTCTGCGCAATCTGCGGCGCGATATCAGCCCCCGAAGCCGGGCGGCCGACCGTCTCGTGGCCAAGCAGGGCCACGGTGAAGCCCAGGTACATGCCCATCGCGTAGACCGCCACGCTGGGCAGCACGCCACGACGCAGCAGCAGGCGGGCCGCCGCGATGCCCACCAGCATCACGACAAAGGCCACGGCCACCCAGACTGCGTAGGCGCGGTAGAACGAATTGGGGATATGGTTGGCATTGAGCGTGGCCACCACGGGACTGGCCAGCAGCCCGCAGGCCGCCACGATCGCCATGCCGATGAGTTGCTTGCCCCAGCTACGCGGGCTCAGGCGATCGAGCGCCACCCCGGCGAGAATGCCCAGCGCGGGGATTACCGGCACGATATAGCCCGGCAGCTTCGAGCGGGAAATGCTGAAGAACACGAAGATCGCGATGGCCCAGATGCCGGCCATCAGCGCCGGACGGAAGCGTGCCTGCGTGCCTTCGACCGGCGCGCGCATGGCGGTCCACAGCTTCGGGAAGATGCCCGCCCACGGCAGGAACCCGCCGATAACCAGCGGCAGGAAGTAGAAAACCGAGCCCGAGCGCGAGTGGATATTCGACGTGTAGCGCTGCCAGTGCTCGTGAATGAAGAAGAAGTTCGGAAACTCGGGGTTGCGGACCGATACCAGATAGAACCACGGTACCGTGATCACGAGCATCACCACGACGCCCAGCGCCAGATGCAGGCGGCGCCAGAGGCCCCAATCCCGCGTCACCAGCGTATAGACCACCAGCACCAGCCCCGGGAGCGCGATGCCCACCAGCCCCTTGGTCAGAATGGCCACGCCCATCGCGGCCCAGCAGGCGACCATCCAGCCGCGCCGCGCCGCCACGGAGGCGTCCGGATGCTGGCCCATCAGCATGAAGGCCAGCACGCAGGACATCACGCCCGCCAGGGTCATGTCGAGCGTATTGAAATGAGCCGCCACGCTCCACATCGGCGCGGCCAGCAGGGCCAGGCCGGTGAAGGCCGCGGCACGCGCGCCGAACCAGCGACGCGCGGCCATCATCGACACGCCGATGCCGAGCAACCCGGACAGCGCCACGGCCAGCCGTGCCTGCCACTCGCCCAGCCCGAACAGTTCATAGCCCACCACCGTCACCCACATATGGAATGGCGGCTTCTCGAAATACTTCAGCGCGTTATAACGAATCGTCACCCAGTCACTCGAGGCGAACATCTCGCGCGAAATCTCCGCATAGCGGCCTTCGTCGGGCCCGACCAGATGGCGCATGTCCAGCGAGACGAACCAGACCACCAGGGCCACGGCGACGAACAACACGACCCAGCCTGTGGCGGCCGACCAGCCGATCGCCCCTTGGGTCGACTGCGAGGATGCGACGGACGCGCGTTGCTGAGAGGTGGGTTGCGGCATGAAAGGGAGGGATGGAATGGTGGGCTATCAGGGAAATCTCTGGCGCGACGCCATGCCCAGAAAAGCCGGCGCTCGCGATGACACCGGCTAAAAATAGCGCGCAGATTATGAGAGAAACGTTAACGTCAGATTAATAATGCGACACACTGCCTGCGATGCTACGCTTTCCACCGGCTGATATGGACCTTACGGCGCGATTGGTGCCACTTTCTCAAACAGCCGTTTCAGTCACTATAAGATGCGAATCCTGATTGTTGAAGACGACCCGATGCTCGGCGACGGGCTCCAGCGCGGCCTGAAACTGATAGGTCATGCCGTGGACTGGTTTGGCACCGCCGCCGAAGCCGACCGTGCCATTGGCATGATGCACTACGACGCCGTGGTGCTGGACCTTGGCCTGCCAGACGACGATGGCGTGGCGTTGCTCGGCCGTTGGCGCCAGCAGGGCCGACAGATGCCGGTCGTGGTGCTGACCGCGCGCGATGCCGTGGCCAGCCGGATCTCCGGGCTAGACGCTGGCGCCGATGACTACCTGGTCAAGCCAGTGGAACTGGACGAACTGGCCGCCCGCCTTCGCGCGGTCACCCGCCGCGCGGCCGGGATGCCTGAGCCCGTCTGGCGCCATGGCCCGCTCGAGTACCAGCCCGCTGCGCGCCTGGCGCTCTGGCACGGCAAGGCCGTGGACCTGACCAGCCGGGAATCCATGCTGCTGGAACTGTTGCTGACCTACCCCAACCGCGTGCTGACGCGCGAATTCCTGCGCGACAAGCTCTATGACTGGGACAAGGGCTCGGAGAGCAACACGCTGGAAGTCCACATCCATCACCTGCGCAAGAAGCTCCATCCCGGCATCGTGCGCACGCTGCGCGGGGCCGGCTACACCCTGGGCACGCTCGAGGCGATCGAGATCGGCACCTCGGAACCTGAAGGCGGGGATCGCGCATGACGCTGCGGCGGCGGCTGATCCTGGCCGTCCTGGCCGCCGTGACGTTTGCATGGGTACTGACCAGCGCATTGATCTACCTGAGCGCCCAGGAAGAAATCAACGAGCTCTATGACACCGCGATGGTCCGCATGGCCCAGCAGATGCAGGCGCTGCTGCCGCGCGTGCATACGCAAACCTCGCCAGCGCCGCCGTCGGGGAACGGGCCGATCCCCGGAGATGCCGATCTGGTCGACGAGGGGTCGGCCGGGCTTGGCGATCTGGCGATCGCCGCATGGCGCCCCGACGGGGAGCCCCTGCACATCGACCCGGACGGAGATCACCTGCCCCTGCTGCCCGACGTCCAGGGGTTCACCGAGCGCGAGATCGACGGTGTGCCCTGGCGGCTCTACTACCTGAACGACCCGGCACAAGGCTGGCGCGTCTGCGTCGGTCAGGTCAAGGCCGAGCGCGGCGAACTGATCGTCGCGTATCTGCAGGCGCAGGTATTGCCCTGGGTCTTTGGGCTGCCGCTACTGACCACGCTGCTGCTCTGGGGCGTGAGCCGCGCCCTGCATCCCGTGCTGACGCTGTCGAAGGCCATTGCCGCGCGCGTGCCAGGCGATCCCACCCCGCTGACACTGCACGAGGTGCCGCGCGAACTCGTGCCGCTGGTGACGGAGATGAACAAGCTGCTGAGCCGCGCCACGGCGCTGCTCGAGCATGAACGCCGCCTGACCGCCGATGCCGCGCACGAACTGCGCACGCCGCTGGCGGCCCTGAAGGCCCAGTGGGAAGTCGCACGCCGCTCCGACGATCCGGCCGAGCGGTCCCGCGCCGCCGCCAACGTCGAGGCCGGCATCGACGGTATGAGCCGGCTGGTCTCGCAACTGTTGACGATGAGCAGGCTCGAGGACGAAGAGGCACCGCCCACGCGCGGCCCGGTGGACTGGCGGGAGGTGTCGCGGCAGGTGCTGTCGGATTGCCTGCTGCTGTCCGAACGGCGCAACGTCGATATGGAAGTGCTGTGGCCGCCGGCAGGCCAGCAACCGCTACCTGTCAACGGCGACCCGACACTGCTCGGCACGATGCTTCGTAATCTGGTGGACAACGCCATTCGCTATAGTCCGGCTGGCACGGTGGTGACGCTGGCGTTCGAACCGGACCGGATTACCGTGTCCGATCGTGGACCCGGCGTGGCACCGGAACTGCTGCGGCGGCTCGGTGACCGCTTCTTCCGCGCGGCAGGCCAGCAGGAGCAAGGTAACGGACTCGGGATCTCGATCGCGCGCCGCGTGGCCGTGCTGCATGGGCTCGCGCTGGAATTCGCCAACCGTCAGGATGGCGACGGCAGTGGACTGGTGGCCGCCATCCGGCTCAATGGCATGTATTGATCGGCATTGGCCCACAATGACTGGAAATCGTCAGAACCAGCTTCCGGCATGAGCACGCTCCGCGCCTCCGAAACCAATCGCGCCACCCAAAGCGCCTGGGAGGTCTTCCTCGTCTTCCTGCGGCTCGGTCTCACCTCCTTTGGCGGGCCGGTCGCCCATCTGGGCTACTTCCGCGACGCCTTCGTCACGCGCCGTCGCTGGCTCAGCGAACACGCTTACTCCGATATCGTCGCGCTGTGCCAGTTCCTGCCCGGCCCCGCCAGCAGCCAGGTAGGCATGGTGGTCGGTCTGTCGCGGGCCGGCTACCCCGGCGCCTTGGCCGCATGGGTCGGCTTCACACTGCCATCGGCCATCGCATTGATCCTGTTCGCGCTGGGCCTGTCGCACTACGGCAATCTGGTGCCGCCAAGCGCGCTGCACGGGCTCAAGGTGGCGGCAGTGGCGGTGGTCGCGCAGGCGGTCTGGGGCATGGCACGCTCGCTGTGCCCCGACGCTCCGCGCATCACGCTGATGATTCTCGCCTCCGTGGCCGTGACACTGATCCCCTCGCCGTGGTGCCAGGTCGGTGTGATGGTGGTCGCCGGGATGGTCGGCGCGCAGCGCTTCCGCACCGCACAGGTCCCGCCACACGAACCACTGTCGATACCCATTGGGCATGGCGCGGCAATCGGATTCCTGCTGCTGTTCGCGGGACTGCTGGCTGGCCTGCCCGTGGTTGCCAGCATGATTCCGAACCATGCCCTGGCGCTGGTCGATGCGTTCTACCGTGCCGGCGCGCTGGTGTTCGGCGGCGGACACGTGGTACTGCCGCTGCTGCAGGCGGCAGTGGTACCCACAGGCTGGGTCGACAACGACACCTTCCTGGCCGGCTATGGCGCAACGCAGGCAGTACCGGGCCCCCTGTTCACGTTCGCGGCGTTCCTCGGCGCAGCCGGTGGTCCCGCGCCGACTGGCTGGATCGGCGGCATCGTGTGCCTGTTGGCGATTTTCGCGCCGTCTTTCCTGCTGGTCTTCGGCGCCCTGCCGTTCTGGGAGCGGTTGCGCCGCCATGCTGGCACACGCGCGGCGCTCGCGGGTGTCAACGCGGCCGTGGTGGGCCTGCTGCTGTCCGCGCTCTATCAGCCGGTCTGGACCAGCGCGATCCATGCCCCCGCCGATTTCGCGCTCGCACTGCTCGCGCTGGCTGCGCTGACCGTGTGGCGCGTGCCGCCGTGGGCCGTGGTGACGGGTTGCGCGCTGGCGGGCTGGGGGATGCATGTGGGCGGGATGGCCTGAGCCAATGAAGCGCGCGGGGCTGGCTCGCCCTTGCGCCCGCGTGGCAATCGCCGCGCTGATCACGCTGCTGTCGGGCTGCGCCACCTCCACCGAAACCCCTGCTGCGAATGACCCGGCCACCACCATCGACGTGGTCGAGCGCGACTGGCACACCGACGTCTGCATCCGCACCGAGGATGCGGATACGCGCCTGATGCGGCTGGTGGTCGGGTACGAGGGCTCGCGTTACCTGTGCTTCGGCTTTGGCGATCGACACTACCTGCTCAGTCGCGAGCGCGGCCCGATGACGCTGCTGTCGGCGCTGCTCCCAGGCGCAGGCGCCATCCTGCTGACGGTCCTGCGCGATACGCCGGCCGCCGCATTCGGCGCGGACAACGTGGTGCGGCTCGACGTCGGCGAGCCCGGCATGGAACGGCTACGGGAATTCCTGGGCAACGCCGTGCAGACCGACGGTACCGGCGCCCCGATCAGCCTTGGAGAGGGTCCCTATCCAGGTGGCCTCTACTTCGGCGCCACGGCGGACTATGACGGCTTCTATACCTGCAATACCTGGACCGCCGACGCCTTGCGTGCGGCCGGCATCCCGATTCTTGGTCCCGTGCTGTTCGCCGACGGTGTCATGCGACAAGTCCGGCAGATTGCGCAGCCCTCGCGCTAGGCCACTAGCACGGCGCCGGGCTGCAGATCGTTGTCGTGGTACCCGGGGCCGGTGTCACCACGGTGGTCTTCTGTGGAGGATTGGGATCGCTGCTGCTGAACGACACGCAACCGGCAAGGCAGATCGGCAGCATCAGGATCACGATGAGTCTGGACATGGTGTGTCCCTCCTGGATGTGCAAAAAGACAATACGCGGCCAGTATAGATAGCGGCACTGGCGCACCGCCATCGGCCTATCTCCTACAGCGGGTGAACAAAAAGACGCTGGCAAGTGACCCGATGATCAGCGGGAGCAACTTGTTCGCAGGCCCGATTCGGCGGATTGCGTCGAATCGGGCCCCTCGGTTCAACTATCAGCGCCGATCCGATCAAAGCCGATCACAGCCGATCGAAGCGATCCAGGTTCATGACCTTGACCCATGCCTTGGCAAAGTCCTGGACAAACTTCTCCTTGCTGTCGTCCGAGCCATAGACTTCCGCGACGGCACGCAGCTCCGAGTTCGAACCGAAGATCAGGTCGACCGGTGTGGCCTGCCACCTGACCTTGCCGGTCGCACGATCGCGCCCCTCGTACATGCCCTCATCCGAAGAAGACTTCGACCATTTGGTCGACATGTCGAGCAGGTTGACGAAGAAGTCATTGCTCAGCGTACCGGGGCGATCCGTAAACACTCCGTAGCGGGAGCTTCCCGCATTGGCGTCCAGCGCCCGCATGCCACCGAGCAGCACCGTCATCTCGGGCACTCTCAGGTTCAGGAAGCTCGCACGTTCGACCAGCATTTCGGCCGGAGAACGGGGACTCTGCTTGCCATAGTAATTGCGGAAGCCATCCGCAACCGGCTCAAGCACCGCAAAGGACTGGACACTCGTCTGTTCCGCCGACGCGTCCATCCTGCCCGGTGTGAACGGCACCTGTATTTTGTGACCGCCCTTGTTAGCCGCTTCTTCCACGGCAGCCGTGCCACCCAGCACGATCAGGTCAGCGAGGGAGACCTTCTTGCCACTGCCCTTCTGTGCCTGATTGAAGTCCTTCTGAATGGTTTCCAGACGGCCCAGTACCTTGGCAAGCTCCGCCGGATCGTTCACCCCCCAGTCCTTCTGCGGTGCCAGGCGAATACGCGCCCCGTTGGCGCCACCGCGCATATCCGTCACGCGGAAGGATGCCGCCGACGCCCACGCAGTCCGGACCAGTTCCTGGGTGGTCAGGCCGGACGCCAGGATGGTGGCCTTCAGCTTGGCAACGTCCTTGTCGTCCACCAGTTTGTGATCGACCTTGGGGATCGGGTCCTGCCAGATCAGATCTTCCTGCGGTACGTCGGCACCGAGGTAGCGTGACTTCGGCCCCAGGTCACGGTGCATGAGCTTGAACCACGCCCTCGCGAACGCATCCTCGAATTACTTCGGATTCTCAAGGAAGCGCTTTGAGATCTTCTGGTATTCCGGGTCCATCTTCAGCGCGATGTCGGTCGTGAACATCATCAGCTTGTGCCGCTTCTTTGGATCGTGGGCATCCGGAACGAAATTGGCGCTGACGTTGTTCTTGGGCACCCACTGCGTCGCACCGCCCGGGCCAGTTGTGGTTTCCCAGTCAAAGCTGTACAGCCATGTCAGGAACTCATGAGTCCAGCGCGTCGGGTTGGTCGACCATGCGCCCTCCAGACCGCTGTTGACGGTATCCACACCATGGCCCGTGCCGCACTTGCTGACCCAGCCCAGCCCCTGCTCTTCGATACCCGCGGCGGCTGGCTCCTTGCCCACACAGTCCGCCGGTTTGTGGGCGCCGTGGGACTTGCCGAACGTGTGCCCGCCGGCGATAAGCGCCACGGTGTCCACATCATCCATGCTCATACGACCAAAGGTCTCACGGATCTCCTTCGCCGAGGCCAAGGGGTCAGGCTTTCCTCCGGGCCCTTCAGGATTCACGTAAATCAGACCCATCTCCGTAGCCGCGAGCGGCTTCTGCAGCGCACCTTTCGCATCACCGCGCTGGTGGGCCAGCATTTTCTTCTCCGGCCCCCAGTTCACCATTTCGGGTTCCCAGTCGTCCACACGCCCACCGGCATAGCCAAAGGTCTTGAATCCCATCTCTTCCAGGGAAACGTTACCGGCCAGGACCATAAGGTCGCCCCAGGAAATCTTCTTGCCGTACTTTTGCTTGACCGGCCACAGAAGACGCCGCGCCTTGTCGAGGCCAACGTTGTCTGGCCAGCTATTGAGCGGATCGAAACGCTGCTGGGCGCCGGAAGCACCGCCCCGGCCGTCGAGGACGCGATAGACACCCGCGCCATGCCAGGCCATGCGAATGAAGAACGGCCCGTAGTTGCCGAAGTCAGCCGGCCACCAAGGCTGTGAGGTCTTCATGACAGCCGCGATATCCCGCTTCACGGCCTGGAGGTCCAGCGTCTTGAATTCCTCTGCATAGTTGAAGGCCTTACCCATGGGATCGGATTCCGCTGAATTGAATCGCAGCGGCCGCAGATCCAGTTGTTCTGGCCACCAGAAGCTATTCGGCGTTGTGTTCGTTTGTGCCATCAGTGGGCTGGTTGACATAGCAGCAGATACCGCAACAGCCAGCACGGAACGTTTTAAAGTTTTTACTATGTTCATGGAACAAATAACTCCTTGTGATTGGTTGCAAAAACCGCTGCCGCCATGCAAATGAATGGATGTGAAGGTGGGGATTTCGCACGATCAAATGGAGACCCGAGGAATCCGAGAACGGGACTCCTAGACCACCGCTAGCGCGTCTTGACGGAACAGGTCGTCCCGATTCCTTGCATCCGGGCAGATAGGTTGGCTTCTCTCGCGTACTTCCTTTTCGATCTCGGTAATGCATCGAACTGAAGTGCCTTGCACTCTACGTGGAGATTGGCATTGCGATAATTCAATTATTTAAATTGAGCCGATAGTCAACGCAATTTGAAATCACTAGTATTCGTCCCGCCTGATTTCCACGACCACCTACTGACGACGGAGGCACCTGTATTCATTGGAGATAGGCACCAAAAATGAAATCCAGTGAAAGATCGCAAGCACACTCACATCATGAAATCAAGAATTCATTCATTACGAAAATGTCATCGTGCAATTGACGATAATCAAATTCGAAGACCGACCGGACTGGCTTCAATCACGCCAAAGCGCAGCGTGGACAGATGCACGACAACGACAAGCGTCCGTCATGAAGCTGGCGGCGTGGACGCGCCAGCAGATTGCTGAGGGGGGAATCTCGAAAGGAGGTGGGCATTGGTAACGCCCTGAAAAGAGAGTGCCGAGCCGGCTGTGGCGGCCCCGAAACAAATAGAGCCGTCTCGGAAGACGGCTCCATGCCCCGCGTACTTTGTGTCAATTCGCCACCTGCCCATCCTAGTGCCTCTTCGGGCCTCCATGGACGATACCGGCGATGGCGAAGTCGGCCCGCGGCAACCCCTCCGGTCGCATCTGGATTCCCGACTTATTCAGCGGGCCAACAACGGATGTCATTCTGACGCTGCAATATTTAGGAAATAAGACGCTGCAATGCTTGTTACTGCACACGCGGATCAGGTCCAGGCTTATTTCTGTTGCGTCCGTTATCGTGGGGCCATCCACTCGCTAGAATGAAACAACCTGCTTCCCGGAGAGTACGTATGAAACGCGATGCCGTTGCCGTGACCGAGACAACTCCAGAGGGGCTGGCCGCCCTGATCTATCACATTGCCCACAGTGCCAGTCAGGGGCAGCTCGATCCCGAATTCGTACGCAAGCTTGGCAAACGCGTGGACAAGGAACTCGAAGCGATGGAAGCCGGTGGCAAGATGAATGCGACCGACAAGAAGCAGTTGCTGCACGCGGTGCAAACGCTACACACCACCACAGACGTGGAGGAAGGCGCCCGCCTGACACGCGCGCTGGAGCGCCTGCGCGATCATGATGCGCGCGCCGCGCTGCCCCCCGCCCAGTAAAAGCCCCCGCTGAAAACGAAGAACGCCCCTGGGCCGCCAAGTCGGCCCAGGGGCGTTTTTTTATCCGGCAGGACGGGGGGAAAGGCCCCGCCTGTCGGTGCCTCCCTTTAGCCGGATCGTGGTTGCTTAGAAGCGGTGACGGATACCTGCGATGGCGCCGGTCTGGTTGGCGCCGGCGATAGCCGTGCCAGCACCGTTCAGGCCCAGGTTCGATGCGCCCTTGTTGGTCACGTAGCCCACGTTCAGGTAGGCATCGGTGCGCTTCGAGAAGGCGTAATCGGCCGACAGCACGAACATCCACGAATCGTTGTTGCTCTCATGCGCATCAGTGTAGTACGCGGCACCAGTCAGGGACAGGGCCGGGGTCACGCGGTACAGGCCGCCGAGCCAGTAGACATTGTTGCGCGCGGCGGCAGTAGCAGCCGTGGCCACGCCATCGTCACGCATCCAGCGATAGCCGGCGAACACCTTGGCCGGGCCAAAGTCGTAGGACGTACCCACGGCCAGACGCTTGATGGCGCGGTCCGAAATGGCCGGCGTGCCGCTCTGAGTCTGGTCATAGGCGGTGCCGACCGAGAAGGCGCCGGCGGTGTAGGCCAGGCCGGCGCCGAATCCGCGACCAGCCTTGTAGTTGCCCGGCACTTCGCCGTTATTGTTGGCACCCGTGCTGTAGTACCCGGTGCCGGTCAGGCCGCCGAACTTGCCCGTGTACTTGAGCGAGTTGTCGGCGCGGCCATTGAAGCCCGAGTCAACCGAGTTCAGCGAGTACTTCGGACCCACGCCCATCGGGTCGTAGGCACCGAACAGGTCATACAGCGCGTTCTGCTGGCGACCCAGGGTCACGGCACCGAAGCCGCCCTGCAGGCCCACAAAGGCCTGGCGGCCGAACAGTCGGCTGCTCTGGCCGGACAAACCGGTGTCGATGTCGAAACCCGACTCGAGCGTGAAGATACCCTTCAGGCCACCGCCCAGGTCTTCCACGCCACGCAGGCCCCAGCGCGAACCGGACATGTTGCCCGAGCTCACGCGCACCGCGGTACCACCGTTGCCGCCCGGGGAGTGGGTAGCGAATTCAATACCTGCGTCGGCGATGCCGTACAGGGTCACGTTCGAGGCGGTTTGTGCCGATGCAACGCCGGACAGGGCGCACGTACCCGCAGCCGCCAAGGCAAATAGAGCTTTCTTCACTGTAAATTTCTCTGTTTTGTTTAAGACATTGAGATGCTTCCCCGCTCCGCAGTCGTCCGGAAAGTGCTTGCAACACAACGCCGTCGAGCGGCGACCGATGGGGGCGCATCGCAATTATTCCAATCCAGTATGAAATTCTTGTGTCGCAACTAGAGTTATTGCCATATCAGGAATCCACCCTCATAGAGGGTTGTGCTTTCAGACGATGCGTGATCCGGGTTTTCCCTGCCCACAATTTGGTAGCATTCACACTTTTCCGAGAACGGCATTTGACGCCCCGATGACAACGCGCAACGGGACCGCGGTGCCTGTGTCAATGCGCCTGGATTCCATCAAGACTTTCATCGCCTCACGCCTGTCGCTGATTCGTCAGCATTTGCGCCGTCCCACGCGGCGCGAGGTCGTGCTGGCGGTGGCCGCCATCCCGGCGCTGGTGCTGCTCTATATCCTGTTGCTGATCCCCTTCACGCCGGGCATCAGCGACATCCGCAAGGCCAAGTCCGAACAGCCCGCGCAGGTGCTGTCGGCCGACGGCAAGGAAATCGCGGTCTACCGCTGGGCCAACCGCGACTGGGTCAAACTTTCCGAGATCTCGCCCTATGTGGTCGACGCGCTGATCGCCACCGAGGACCACCGCTTCTATCAGCACCACGGGCTCGACTGGCGGCGCACTGCCTCGGCCGCCCTGCATACGTTCTCGGGCGACCGCCAGGGCGGCTCCACGCTCACGCAGCAGCTGGCGCGCAACCGCTACCCGGACGAGATCGGCCGCGCGCCCACGCTGACGCGCAAACTCAAGGAAGCGATCACGGCGCTGAAGATCGAAGCGCTTTACTCGAAGGACGAGATCCTCGAGACCTACCTCAACACGGTGCCGTTCCTGTACAACGCGTTCGGCATCGAGATGGCCGCCCGCACGTACTTCGACAAATCCGCCGACAAGCTCGACGTACTGGAAGCCGCGACGCTGATCGGCATGCTCAAGGGCAACAGCTACTACAACCCGGTGCTGAACCCCGAGCGCGCGCTGGATCGCCGCAACACGGTGCTGGCCCAGATGGTGAAACGCGGCAAGCTCGATCCGGCCCGCTTCGAGACGCTGAAGAAGCGGCCACTGCGCATCGACTTCGAGCGCCAGATCGAGGCACCCGGCCCCGCGCCCCACTTCGCCCAGCAACTGCGCAAATGGCTGATTACCTGGGCTGACCGCAACGACTACAACCTCTATACCGACGGCCTGGTCATCCATACAACGATCGATTCGCGCCTGCAGACCATCGCCACCCAGGCACTGACGCGCCAGGGCAACCAGCTGCAATCGATCGCCAACGCTGCCTGGGCACCGCGCGCGGGATGGTCCGAGAGCCGGGGTCTGGTGCAGGCATTCGTGCGCGAAACACCGGAGTTCCGCGCCGCGGTGGCTGGCGGCCAGAGCGAGGAAGACGCGCTGAAGCACCTGATGGCCGATCGCCCCTTCATGCAGGCGCTGCGAGAGCAGAAGACGCGCGTCCAGGCCGGCTTCATGGCGATGGACCCGACAACCGGCGAAATCAAGGCCTGGGTCGGCAGCCGCGACTTCACGGTCGACGCGTTCGACCACGTGGCCCAGGCGCGTCGTCAGCCCGGATCCACGTTCAAGCCTTTCGTCTATGGCGCCGCGTTCGCGCGCGGGCAGAGTCCCGACGAGACCTTTATCGACCAGCCGGTCGAGATCAAGCTGGCCGGTGGCGAAATCTGGCGCCCCACCGACGAATCGCCGCCCACGGGCCGCGCGCTGAGCCTGCGTGACGGTCTGGTCTATTCGAAGAACACGATCACCGCCCAACTGGTGCAGACGATTGGCGCGGACCGCGTGGCGCAACTGGCCCGCGCGATGGGCGTGCGCGACAGCAAGCTCGAAGCCGTGCCATCGCTGGCACTGGGCACGAGTCCGGTGACGCTCAAGGAAATGGTCAGCGCCTACGGCACCATCGCCAATGGCGGGCAATACCTCGCGCCGACCATGGTCACGCGGATCGAAGACCAGCAAGGCAATGTGCTGGCGCAGTTCCGCGAGCCGTCGCCGCAACGCGCGCTATCGACCTCGGCCAACGAGACGCTCGTCGACGTGATGCGCGACGTGATCGACCGCGGCACCGGCACGGCGATCCGCACGCGCTTCGGCATCCGCGCCGACGTGGCGGGCAAGACCGGCACCACCCAGGACAATGCCGACGGCTGGTTTATCCTGATGCATCCCCAGCTCGTGGCCGGCGCATGGGTCGGCTTCAACGACAGCCGCGTGACGCTACGTAGCGACTACTGGGGCCAGGGCGCACACAGCGCGCTGCCGATCGTCGGTGACTTCTACCAGCGGGCCCTGCGCGCGCGGATCATCGACCCGCGTGTACGCTTCGCGGAGTCCGACGAGAAGACCTGGTACTCCGCGATTACCGATCAGATCAAGGGCTGGTACCAGAAGCTGTTCGGTGCCGGCAAGAAGGAAGAGGCCGCGCCCGTTCCACGTCCGGCGCCGCGCCGTCCGGCACTGCCGGAGACCGATAACGACGCCTTGCCACCGGCCAGCGCATCGGCGGCAATCGCCGACGGCGGTATGGCACTCGACCCAGGTGAAGTGGTGGAAGCCACGCCACCGTCGTCTTCCGCAAGCGCCCCGGCCGCCCCGGCCGCCCCGGCCGCTCCAACCGCGCCTGCCATCCCGGCATCAGCGCAGTCCGTGCCGGTGGTCTCGCCCGCACCGCCAGTGGCACCTTCGGTGGCCGGCGAGCCGGCTCAGTCGGATGCTGCGCCAGCTACAGCGCACTGACACAGCCACACAGACACCCAGACGCTGGTGACTCAGGGCGCCACGCGCAACGCGCGCAGCGCCTCCTCCGACAACGTCAGCGCCGGTACCTCGGCGGGACGTGCCAACAGGTAACCCTGCGCATAGTCGATACCGAGTTCGCGGCACACGAGCAGATCGTCCACGCGCTCGATGCCCTCGGCCACCAGCTTCGTGCCACTGAGCTTCGCCAGCTTGCACAGCGCGCGCACGGCTTCGAGCTGGAACGTCGACGTGGCAATACCGTCGATGACGACGCGGGCGATTTTCACGTAATCGGGCTTCATCGCAATCCACTGGCCCAGGTTGGCATGCCCAGTGCCGTAGTCGTCGAGCGCGAACTGCGCGCCGCGCGCGCGGATCGAGAAGACCGCCTTGGTCAGCGACTCCAGCGGCCCCAGGGGTGCCTGCTCGGTCAGCTCCAGCACGATGCGGTCCGAAGGTATGTCCACACGCTGCAGGAAGTTGCGCACATCTTCCCGCGTGTCCTCGATATCACGCAGGGAGTCCGCGCTGTAGTTCAGGAATAGCTTGCCGGGCAGGCGCACCTGCATGAATGCGGCAATCGCGGTGCGCGCGGCAAGCCGCTCCATGCGCACCAGCGCTCCCGCCCTGGCCGCTTCCGCGAACAGTGCGACAGGGTTCTCCAGCGGCGTGCCCACCGGCCCGCGTATCAGTGCCTCATACCCGAGGATGTCGCCAGTGGCGAGCGACCCGATCGGCTGGAAAACCGGTCGCAGGTACCTTTGTTCGAGGCAATCGGCGATGGTTGGCGTCATGGTGGCGACAAGGCTTGCACTCAAACTGGCGTTGGTTCATGCGGATCTTGTGATCGGAAGAGTCCGCTCCCACCGCAGCTATCGGCATAACCCCGCTGCCACTTGAGCCACAACGCACCCTACTTGACGGGGGCATCACCCCCTACTTTCGCCCCCCCTACCCCCGGCTGCCACCGCATTTTCCACCACAACCGCTGCGCTACACCAGACCGATATCCCGCGAGCGCGTCCCCGGAAACACCTGCGCCAGACGCGCATCGTCCAGGCCATACAGACGACGGAAGACACCCCCCAGCACAGCGCGGTAGTCGTTCAGCACGGGATAGTCCCGGTTCTGATTGAGCGAGGCCTGCGTCACCGCGACCTGCTCGCCGACGATGCGGCCACCACGTACATTGCCGCCTGCCACCCAGTACACCGTGCCATGGCCGTGGTCGGTGCCGCGCGTGCCGTTCTCGCGGAACGTTCGGCCGAACTCCGAGATCGCCACCACCGTCGTATTGCGCCAGGTCGGGCCAATCTCCTCGGCGAATCCGGCAATGCCGCGCCCCAGGTTGTCGAGCAGGTTCGCCAGTTGGCCCTGCGCGCCGCCTTGATTGACGTGGGTGTCCCAGCCGCCCACGTCGATAAAGCCGATATTGAATTTATCGCGCATCAGCCCGGCCATGCGGCGGGCTTCCTGCTCGAAGCCACGGGCACTTAGCGCGCGCCGGTTGGCCGCCTGCATTTCCTCCATGCGGCCCGACATCGACTCGCCTTCCGCGCTGCGCATCGCGGCCTCGTGCTTTCGCATCGCCTCGGCCTGCTCGGCAACCGTCTGGCGCAGCTCGAAGCCCTCGGCGATCAGCGACTCGAACCGCGTTCCCTTGTACATCTGCGCCAGCATCTGGGTCTGGCGCGCGTCAAATGGTGTGCGCCCGGTGCCCTTCAGCGACACGTTCGGCACGCTGAGCGCGCCCGACATCACCATCGGCAGGCCATCGGTAAACGCGACCGGAGCCGCCTGTCCACCCATCGACTGCGCCAGTCGATTCAGGAAACCGCTGCCGCGTGGCAGGCTGCCGCCATGTCCATCGCCCGCCAGTCCGGCCTCGATACCGTCCTGCGTCTCGAAGTGGCTGCGCGACATGTCGCTGGTCCCTGCGAACGGGATAAACGCCAGTTGCTGGCGCTGCCACAGCGGCAACATCGTCGCGCCCAGTACCGGATGCAGCGCCCAACCGTCTGCCGACAGCGGCAGCGCCGCAGCCGGATCGGGCGACGCGCCGTCGGCCACCGGACGCTTGATGGCGATCGTCGGCCGCGACGCATAGTAGAAGTCGCTGCCCGCCGGCACCAGAACGTTGGCCGCATCGTAGCCACCGCGCAGGAACACCAGCAAGAAGCGCGCATCGGCCTGCGCGGGCAGCGCGAACACGCGCGACGACATCGTCGGCAGCGTCAGGGCCAGCCCCGCGCCACCCAGGGTCCTGAGCCAATCACGTCGATTCATGACATGCTCCTTGCGCATTCAACGTTGCATCCATTCGGGCGAACTCAGCAATACGGCATTCCATTCCTGCTGGGAGCCAGCCTGCGCCAGCGCGCCGCGCGTGGCGGGGCCCAGCGTGGCTTCGATCGTGTCGTAGAACATGCGGCTATTCGGCATCGGAAAACCACGCCGCTGCGTGGGTTGGCCATCCTCGCCAGTGAACAGGCCCGCCGGGCCATTGCCGATGGTCCGCGCGATCTCGAAGCGCCGCACCAGTTGGCCCGAACTGGCCCACGCGCTTTCGGCGGCCGGGTAGCCGTCCGGCGTCACGTGCCCGTAAAGCGGCTCGCCCAACTGATTGAGCCAGTTGATCACCGGACGCAGATTGGTGACCGGCCGCCCGTCATAGGCCAGGCGCATCGACGAGACCACGAAAACCATCGGATCCTTGAACTTGCGCGCCCCGTGGGCCGCGGCACTGTCGAACTCCTTCGACAGCAGCATCGTCCGCAGCACCGCGCCGATATCGCCGTCGGTACGCGTGAACGTGGCGGCCATCCGGTCGACCAATGCCTGCGGCGGGCTATCGGACACGAAGTACGTGGCCAGCTTCGCCGAGATGAACCGCGCCGTGGCCGGATCGCGCGACAGGATGGTCACGGCCCGCTCCACCTCGCTGTAGCCGGTGGGCTCGATGCGCTGCCCCAGCAGCACCTTGGAACCAAAATCATGGCGATTCGGATTGAACTCGAACAGCCCGTCGCTGCGATACATGGCCGTGCGCGCCGGCCCTAGCTTCGGCGGCTCTCCGCGCAGGTTCACGCCCAGCCCGGTCAGCACGCGTGCCAGTTCCTGCACGTCCTGCTGCGTGTAGCGCGAGCCGCTGGGTCCGCCCGATATGCCCAGCGTGTGCAACTCCATCAGCTCGCGCGCGTAGTTCTCGTTGATGCGATTGGCCGCGCTCTGCGCATTGTCCAGATACACCAGCATGGCCGGCGAGGTCACCGTCGCCATCACCAGGTCCCGGAACTTGCCCAGCGCGTGCGGACGGATCGCGCGCTCCTCATACTCGGGCAGCATCGACCCGACCTGCCCCTTGGCCGCATAAACGCTGAAGTGGTTCATCCAGAACCAGGTCATCTGCTCGCGCAGCTGGCCGGGCGAGTACAACGCCCTCAGCAGATGACGACGCTCGGTGTCGAGCACGAGCTCCCGCGTCTGGCGGTTGATCGCCTGACGCGCCTGCTGTTTCTCGGTTTCGTCAGTAAGCGTGTTGATGCGCTCCCGCTCGGCGCGCACGGCCTGCTGGCGCTGCACGGCGTCGCCCTGGCTGACAGGCAACGCCGCGATTGCCGCCGCCACCGGTTGCGGGTCTGCCAGCGGCGTGTGCAACTGCTCTTCCAGATAACGCTCGCGTCCGATCGTCTGGAGGCGCTGCACGCTGGCCTGGTCAGCGCCGAAGCTGACCGTATTCAGCCAGCGCAGGTCGGCCGACGACAGGCTGCCGGGCTGCGTCGCCCCAGATGGCGGCGTCTGAGCGCAGGCCGCCAGGAACGTTGCCGTGGCCAGTAGCGCCAGCAGGCGCTGCCACTTCCGCGCGTTCGACTTGGGGTTAACCATGAGGACACCCTCTTCTATGACAGATACAGATGGGAATGCCGGTTTGACGCCTGGACGATGCGGTTGGTTGACGGCCAAAGGTACCGAGTCTGTTACGAGAGCTTTCCGCCTGGGCCTGTCATCGCCCGGTCACACTCGCATCCCAGAATCCGGGTTCATCACAGGCGCAGGGCCCGGGCGAATCGCATCGACAATGCGGCATCGCAGCAACGGAAAACCTTGACGCCTGATTTTTCGGCGCTTCAATGAAAACGTTTTCATCGCTGCGTGCCCCCAACCCCCGACGAGGAAGCCCATGCCGACGTCCCGCCGAACCGTGTTGCCGCAAAGCGTTGCCTCCGCCGAGCCCGGCCACGGTGTGACACTGGCTGACGTCGCCCTCGCGGCGAAGGTATCGCTGGCCACCGCCTCGCGTGCGTTCAGCCATCCCCAGCTCGTCAGGGACACCACCGCCAAGCGCGTTCACGAGGCCGCGCAGCGGCTGTCGTTCCGCCCCAACCTGCTCGGCGCCAAGCTGCGCGCGCAGCAGACCCGCATTCTCGGCGTCATGCTGCCCACGCTGGAAAACGCGGTATTCGCCGAATGCTGGCGCGGCATCGAGGAATCGGCGATGGTCGCGGGCTACTCGCTGATGCTTGTCACGAGCGGTTACAACACCGAACGCGAACGCGAGCGGATCGAGTATCTGCTGCGTCACCGTGTCGACGGCATGGTGCTGACCGTTGCGGATGCCGCCCAGAGCCTCGTTCTCGACCAGCTCGACAAGGAGTCGGTGCCCTACGTGCTGGCTTATAACCAGGTATCGGTCCCAGGCCGGCACTCGGTGTCCGTGGACAACCGCGCCAGCGCGTGCGAGGGCGTCAAGGCGCTGATCGCCGCGGGCCACCGGCGCATCGCCGTGATCTCCGGCGCCTTCATGGCCTCCGATCGCGCGCGGCAGCGCTTCGCGGGCTATGAGGACGCGATGCGCGCGCATGGTTTGACGCCGCTCGAGCCGGTCTGCCTGCCCTCGCACACGGCCAGCAATGCCACACAGATTCGTGAATTGATGGCGCGTGCCGACGCCCCCACCGCATTCTTCTGCACCAACGACTTGCTGGCGATCGGCGTGATTTCCGATCTCAAGCGGCTGGGCCGCCGCGTGCCGGGCGACGTATCGGTGCTCGGCTATGACGGCATCGCGCTTGGCGCGCTGGTGGAGCCGCCGCTGGCCACCGTCATGCAGCCGAACGCCGAGATCGGCGCGCAAGCCGTTCACCAGCTTCTGCAACGGCTCCAGCATCGCAACCTGAACCACGATGACGCAGCGGAAGGCGCTTTCCTGCTGCCACACATGCTGCGCCTTGACGGTACCGTCAGCGCGCCGCGATAAAACCTGCCAACAAGCGCCATACGCACCACTTGCCGTCTCAACCTTCAACCAGGGAGCTTCACATGTCGACGCAATCCTTCTGGCGCCGTCCGCTGCGCTGGCTGGCCATCACCGCAACCGCCGCGGCCTTCAGCCAGGGCGTGGCCGCGCAAACCGCCATCTGCTACAACTGCCCGCCCGAATGGGCCGACTGGGCCGCGCAGATTCGCGCGATCAAGGAGAAGACCGGCATCACCGTGCCACTCGACAACAAGAACTCCGGCCAGTCGCTGGCGCAGCTGGTTGCCGAGCGCGCCAGCCCGGTGGCCGACGTCACCTACCTGGGCGTGACGTTCGGCATCCAGGCCAAGGCCGATGGTGTGACACAGGGGTACAAGCCGGCCAACTGGAACGACATTCCCGACGGCCTCAAGGACCCGCAGGGCAACTGGTTCGCGATCCACTCGGGCACGCTCGGTTTCATGGTCAACGTCGACGCACTGCGTGGCAAGCCCGTGCCGCAGTCGTGGGCTGACTTGCTCAAGCCCGAGTACAAGGGCCTGATCGGCTACCTCGACCCGGCCAGCGCCTTCGTCGGCTATGTGGGCGCCGTGGCGGTGAACCAGGC
Source organism: Cupriavidus sp. UBA2010 (assembly GCF_002335265.1). Classification (NCBI taxonomy): domain Bacteria; kingdom Pseudomonadati; phylum Pseudomonadota; class Betaproteobacteria; order Burkholderiales; family Burkholderiaceae; genus Cupriavidus; species Cupriavidus sp. UBA2010. The sequence goes on along the minus strand of NZ_DDCI01000034.1, from coordinate 74,458 downwards.
AATGGGTGGCACGCTGGACAACTTTGGCCCGGCCTTCAAGTACTTCCGCGAGCTGCAGAAGAACCAGCCGATCGTGCCCAAGCAGACCGCCTATGCGCGCGTGCTGTCCGGCGAGATTCCCATCCTGCTCGACTATGACTTCAACGCCTATCGCGCCAAGTACAAGGATCACGCCAACGTGGCGTTCGTGATTCCGAAGGAAGGCACGCTGGTGGTGCCCTACGTGATGAGCCTGGTCAACAACGCGCCCCATGCCGCCGAAGGCCGCAAGGTGCTTGATTTCGTGCTGTCCGACCAGGGCCAGGCGCTGTGGGCCAACGCCTACCTTCGTCCGGTGCGTAACGTGCCGATGCCGAAGGACGTGCAGTCGCGCTTCCTGCCCGCCGCCGAGTACGCTCGCGCCAAGCCGGTCGACTTCGGCAAGATGGCTCAGGTGCAGAAAGCCTTCAGCGAGCAGTACCTGAAGGAAGTCCGCTGATCCAGGCGCCGCCAGACTCCATCATGACCAGACGATCCCCCGCCCTCTTCCTGTTCGCGCTGCCCGCGCTCGTCGTGTTCCTGGCGTTCTTCTGCCTGCCGATGGCACGGCTGATCGAAGTCAGCCTGACCGGCAAGGACGGCGCGGGGGTCTACTGGACCGTGCTGACCAGCGGCCGCTACCTGCACAGCCTGATGGTGACCGTGCTGCTCTCGGCGCTGGTCACGCTGGCGACGCTGGTGATCGCCGGCATATCGGGCACGTTCCTGCAACGTCATCCGGTGCCGGGCAAACCGGTGCTGGTGGCAATGCTGACGTTTCCGCTGGCCTTCCCGGGCGTGGTGATCGGCTTCATGGTCATCATGCTTGGAGGCCGCAACGGCCTGCTGGCTTCGATTGGCGATGCGCTGACCGGCGAACGCTGGACCTTCGCTTATGGACTCGCCGGCCTGTTCGTTGGCTACCTGTATTTCTCGATTCCGCGCGTGATCCTGACGGTGATGGCCGCCGTCGACAAGCTCGACACCTCGCTGGAGGAAGCGGCACGATCGCTCGGCGCCAGCCGCTGGCACGTGGTGCGCGACGTGATGTTGCCCGCGCTGATGCCGGCCATGCTGTCGAGCGGCGCGATCTGCTTCGCCACCAGCATGGGCGCGTTCGGCACGGCCTTCACGCTGGCCACCCAACTCGACGTGCTGCCGCTGACGATCTACAACGAGTTCACCAACTACGCGAACTTCGGCATGGCCGCCGCCCTGTCGATCCTGCTTGGTGCTGTCACCTGGATGCTGCTGGCGCTGGCCCGCTGGTACTCCGGCGATGCGGTCGCCGCTACCGCCTGAGAGGTCTGCCGAGGATGCCCGATGATCTCTAAACCCCGCCGCGCCGCCTATTGGCTGCAACTGACACTCACACTCGCGGTCTGCGCGTTCATGACGGTGCCCGTGGTGCTGTCCGTGCTCGCCGGCCTGACCAACAACATCTTTGTCGGCCTATCGAGCGGCCTGACTACCCGCTGGCTGGTCGAAGTCTGGTCGCTCTACCGCAACACGATCTTTCTTTCGCTGGGTATCGCGCTGGCCTGTCTGGCCTGCACCCTTGTGATCGGCGTGCCGGCCGCGTACTACATGGCGCTGCGGCGCAACCGCGTGACCCGGCTGATCGAGGAACTGCTGATGCTGCCCGTCGCCGTGCCCGGGCTGGCCACCGCGCTGGGCTTGATCCTGCTGTACGGCGGCTGGCAGGCACTGCGGACGAGCTGGGTGTTTATCCTGATCGGACACGTGCTGTTCACGCTGCCGTTCATGGTCCGATCGGTGCTGGCGATTCTCTCCGCCATTGACATCCGCACGCTCGAGGATGCTGCCGCCAGTCTGGGCGCCACGCGCCTGCAGCGCTTCTTCACGGTGGTGCTGCCCAATTGCCGCCAGGGCATCCTGGCCGGCGCGCTGATGGTGGTGACGTTGTCGGTGGGCGAATTCAACCTGACATGGATGCTCCATACGCCCACCACGCAAACGCTTCCGGTTGGGCTGGCCGACAGCTACGCGTCCATGCGACTGGAGATCGGCTCGGCGTACACCATCGTCTTCTTCGTGATGATTATTCCGCTTCTGGTGTTCATGCAGGCGCTGAGCGCGCTGGGCGCGCGTGCCCGCCGCCACGCGCCCCAACCTGAAACCACCGCCGACCTGCCGGTGACTGCCGTACCCCAATCCGCCGAGACCCGCCATGCATGAGCCCACCGCCATCCGCCTGCGCCACTGCGCCAAGACCTTTGCCGATGGGACGACCGCCCTGCAGCCGCTCGACCTCGATATCGGCGCGGGGGAAACCGTGGTACTGCTCGGTCCGTCTGGTTGCGGCAAGACCACCACGCTGCGCATCATCGCCGGCCTGGAGCAACCCGATGCCGGGGGCGAAGTCTGGTTCGGGGACACCGCCGTCACCCACCAGCCAATCGAACAGCGCGGCGTCGGCATGGTGTTCCAGAACTATGCGCTGTTCCCGAACATGACCGTGGCCGAGAACATCGCATATGGCCTGCGGGTACGTCGCACTGATTCGGCCACGCGCAAGCGCCGCGTCAATGACATGCTGGCGATGATGCACCTGGAGCCATTCGCTGACCGGCGCGTCGACCAGCTCTCCGGCGGCCAGCGCCAGCGCGTGGCGCTGGCACGCGCCATCGCCGTACAGCCCCGCGTGCTGCTGCTGGATGAGCCGCTGACCGCGCTCGACGCCAAGCTGCGTGACGCGCTGCGTGCCGACATCAACCAGCTTTTACGCAGCCTGCACATCACGGCCGTCTATGTGACACACGACCAGGCCGAAGCCATGGCGCTGGGTGACCGCATCATCGTGATGGACAAGGGCCGCATTGCGCAGGCCGGCACGCCGCAGGAGATCTACCGCTCGCCCGCGAATGCCTTTGTGGCCGACTTCATCGGCACGATGAACCATCTGCCCGCCGTGGCCGAAGCCAGACGCTGGCGCGTGCCGGGCGGTACGGTGCCGATGGCCCCCTCGAACGACGCCCCGGTCTCAACACTGGCGCGCCTGATGTTCCGCCCCGAGGACGTGGCGCTGGTTCAGGCCGATCAAGCCCATGTGGAAGGCACCGTTGTCACCGCTCTCTTTCTTGGCAACCACACCCGCCTGCTGGTGGACGTGGGGACCGGCCAGCCGATGGTTGTCGAAACCGCCCGCCGCGATGCATGGCGGGCCGGTGAACGTGTCGGCCTGCGGATCGACACGGATCATCTGATCACGCTTCACGAGGCGGCATGACCCGCACGACCTGGACAGACAGCATGAACGCCGCTCCCTATCTGGTCGCGCAACTGACCGATCTCCATATCAAGGCGGGCGGCAAGCTGTCGTACCGCCGAGTCGATACCGCCGGCGCGTTGCGCACCGCCATCGACACCCTGCTGGCCGCGCCGCAGCAGCCCGACATCGTCATCGTCACCGGCGATCTGGTCGATTTCGGCAGCGAATCGGAGTACCGCTTCCTGCGCGATCTCCTGCAGCCCCTGCCGATGCCGGTCAGGCTGCTGCCCGGCAATCACGATCATCGTCCGTCGCTGCGTGCCGTGTTCGCCGATCACGATTACCTGTTCGCGCATGGTGATGGCGACGCCCCGGTTCACTACGCCATCGACGCCGGACCGCTGCGGCTGGTCGGTTTCGATTGCACCGTACCGGGCAAACCGGGGGGCCGGGCCGAAGATGCCGGGCTGGCCTGGCTCGATGCCACACTGGCGGCGGCACCGAAGCAACCGACGCTGGTGATGCTGCATCACCCGCCGTTCCACACCGGCATTGGCCATATGGACGACCAGGGGCTGGAGAACGCGCCGGCGTTCGAGGCGGTCATCGCGCGGCACCCGCAAGTGGAGCGCGTGGTCTGCGGCCATCTGCACCGGCATATCACGCGCCGCTTCGGCGGCACCATCGCCATGACCGCGCCAGGGCCCGCGCATCAGGTTGCCCTCGATCTCGACCCTCAGGCCGCGTCGCGCTTCCGCATGGAGCCGCCGGGGTACCTGTTGCATTGGTGGCATCCCGTGCACGGGATGGTGACGCACCTTGCCGCGAGTGGCGACTATGGCGCGCTGCATCCGTTCTTCGACGCGAACGGGAAACTGATTGATTGATGGGGTGGCCGGCCGGAATGCCGCGTTCGGTACGCCACATTCAAACGCATGAAAGAGAAACAAGAGCCGCGCCAAAACGCCCGGATCGTGCCAAAGTAGGACTCCCGCAACCGCGCGACGTCGATGCGACGAGCAGAGATTCCCATGAACCCGCTCATCAATCATCCAGCCGTCCTTTTCGTTGTCATGCTGGTGGTCATGTCGTCGGCCACCGCACTTGGCGCGCTGGTGCTGCGCCGGATCCGGCCACTCCCTGCCGAAGTCAAGGACGACTTCGGCATCGTCCAGGGCGCCACGCTGACCCTGCTGGCCCTGCTGATTGGATTCACGCTGTCGATGGCCGTGGGACGGTACGATCAGCGTAAGAACCTCGAGGAAGAAGAAGCGAATGCGATCGGCACCGAATATCTGCGGGCGGACCTGATCGAGGGGCCGGAAGCCGAACAGGTCAAGGCGCTTCTGGTCCGATACCTGGACCAGCGCATTCTCTACTACCGCACGCGCGACAGCGCTCAAATGCAGGAAATCGAAGCGGCCACCTCGCAGATCGAGGACGAGATGTGGAAGCTGATGCGCTCGGCGGCACGCGCGAAACCCACGCCGATCACGGGCCTGGTGGTGTCCGGTATGAACGACGTTATCAACAGCCAGGGCTACTCCGAGGCCGCGTGGATCAATCGGATTCCGGTCTCGGCCTGGGGCCTGATGATCGTCATCGCCTTTTTCAGCAGCATGATGCAGGGCTACGGCGCCCGATCTGAGAACGCCAAGATCATCCTGATGCTGGTGCTTCCGTTTACGGTGTCGCTGTCGCTGGCGCTGATCTCGGATATCGACAGCCCGCGCGGCGGCCTGATCCGTGTGTTGCCGCAGAATCTGCTCAGTCTTCAGGCTTCGCTGAAGCGATAGGCCGCGCTTGCCCAGTCGGCGCGCCCGGTACGGGATGGGGGGGGGACGGGGAGACGACGCGGCATCCCGCCATGGCGATGCCTATAATGCACTGGCAGCCGGCGTCGCCCGCAGAGGCGAAGCCCGGCTTGCCGACATCGCCCACCCATCCTTCGCCCCGCCATGCATCCTCTTCGCCATCGTCTATCCCTGGCCACGCTGACGCTTGCCATTGCCACTGGCTACACAGCCTCCGCCCTGCTCCCACTCGTCGCACCCATCGCGCACGCGCAGCCCGCGCCCGTCGTCTGGCAGATGGCGACCGAGTACCCGGCCACATCGATGCCCGGCGAAGGACTGACCACGTTTGCCCAGGAAGTCACCACCCGCACGCAAGGCACATTGGCGCCGCAGCCAACCTTCGACGCCAGCGCGGGCATCAAGTCCGCCCAGATGCCGGCCGCCATCCGCAACGGCAAACTGCAGGCCGGCGATGCTTTCGGCGGCGCGCTGGGCGAGGTCGATCCGATTTTCCTGCTGTCATCGCTGCCATTCGTGGCGACGTCGGTGGACAAGGCCCATCGCCTCGCCGATCTGGCCCGCGCGGACTACGCGCAGGCATTCGAGAAGCAGGGCCAGCACCTGCTCTACATCACCCCGTGGCCGCCAACGGGCCTATGGACACGCAAGCCCGTGGGCACGCTGGACGACCTGCGCTCGCTGTCCGTGCGCGCCTATGACGAGACGTCCGCCGACGTCATGCGCGCCGCGGGGGCAAAGGCGCAGAACCTGTCGTTCGCCGATGCCATGCCGCGTCTGAAGGATGGCTCGGTCAATGCCGTGCTTTCGTCGGGCGATGGCGGCGCGGGCCGCAAGCTCTGGGACTACCTGCCCCACTTCACGGCCATCGGCTACGCCATGCCGTTGTCGTTCACGACCGTCAACGCAGCCGCCTGGCAATCCCTGACATCCGCCCAGCGAGACGCCGTGACCGCCGCCGCCAAAGCGACCGAAGACAAGCAATGGTCGCGGCTGAATACCCGCCTGACCGAGAACACCGCCCGAATGCGCACCAACGGTGTGACCATCGACGACAATCCAGCGCCCGCCGTGCAACAGGCCCTGCAAGCCGCCGGGCTGAGCGCCGTCGGCGTCTGGCAGACACGCGTCGGCGAGCGCGGAGCCGCCTTGCTGAAGACCTATTTCAGCGCGGAGGCTGGGCTCCGCTGAGCATTGCGGCGTGGGTGGGCGACCGAATGATTGCCCTTTAGGGCAGCGGGATTACCCTTTGTGCCAATGGCGCCCAACCTCCGGGTTGCCGATACTCGCGTTGATATGCTGTCGAGACTGGGAGAGTCCGGCCTTGCCAGGGGGCGCCAGCCACGGCCCCGGCCGCGAGTCAGGCTCTTCCGGTATCCGCAGGCGTTTGCGCACGACCCTCGTGTCTACAGGATCTCCCGCCCATGCAATGCTCGATCGGATTCTTCAACCAGATGCCCACGGCGGTGCTGTTCATCACCGTCGGCCTTGGCTACGCCATCGGCAAGCTTCGCGTCGGCCCGATCGTGCTCGGCGGTGTCTGTGGCACGCTGATCGTGGCGCTGCTTGTCGGGCAGACCGGGTGCCAGATGCACGGCGAGCTGAAGGACGTTGCCTTCGCGCTCTTCATTTTCGCGATGGGATATTCGGGCGGGCCGCAGTTCTTCGCGAACCTGAACCGCTCCAGCCTGCGGTTCATGGTTCTGCCGCTCATTGAAGCGTTCGTGGTACTGGCAATCGTGCTGGTGGCCGTGCGAATGCTGGATCTGGACCCTGGCACGGCGGCGGGCCTCGCAGCCGGCGCGGCGACGGAATCCGCAGTGGTCGGCACGGCTGCGGAGGCGCTCAAGCATCTGAACCTGGTCCCGACAGAACTGGCCCGGATGCAATCGAACATCGCCACGGCCTATACGCTGACCTACCTCGTCGGCCTGATCAGCATCGTGTTCTTCACCAGCCAGGTGGCCCCCTTCCTGCTTCGCTTCAACCTGCGCGAGGCATCGAGCGAACTGGCCAAGGAACTGCAGGCCGCCTCCGACGATGACGTCGCCACGCAGCCGGTGCTGCCCCGCCTGGTGGGACGTGCTCACCGCGTGGAACATGCGGCCGGTTTGACCGTGCGCCAACTGGAAACCGCGCTTGGCGGGCGGACACTGGTGATGGGGCTGGTGCGCGACGGCAAGCTCATGGAGTCGGTGCCTGATCTGACCATAGAACGGGACGACATCGTGGCGCTGATCGGCGTGCGCGACAAACTCGTCTCGGCTCGCGAGGTGATTGGCCAGGAGGTGTCGTTGCCGCTGAGCCAGTCCGACGTGCTGCGGCTCGAAGAGCACCAGGTGATCGTCAACAATCCCGCTGTCAATGGCCGCTCACTGGCCGAACTCGGCCGGGAAGCCGCCCAGCAACATCTCCGCTACGTCTGGGTCCAGCAGATCGTTCGATCCGGCATGAGCCTGCCGATCACGCCCGCCACACGCCTGCAGCATGGCGACCGGGTAAGCCTGGTGGGCGTGGAGCCGACACTGACCTCAGCGGCCCGCAACCTGGGCAGGGATCTACGCACCACCGATACCACCGAACTCGTCTTCCTGTGCGCGGGCATCCTGATTGGCCTCTTGATCGGCAGCGTCACCCTGAAGGCAGCCGGCATCCCGATCTCGCTCGGCAGCGGCGGCGGCGCGCTGCTCAGCGGTCTTGTCTTCGGCTGGATCAATTTCAAACGGCCCGGCGTGGGCGACATGCCAAGCGCCGCGGTCCAGTTGCTGAAAGACCTGGGACTGGCGATGTTCGTGGCCTGTGTCGGCTTGTCTGCCGGACCTGATGCCGTCACGCTGATTCGCGAGCATGGCGCCGTGCTGCCGCTCGTCGGCCTGGCCGTGTCGCTGACGCCGGCTTGCATGTCACTCTGGATCGGCCACAAGTTCCTGAAAATCCAGGGGCCACTGCTGGTCGGCGCCATCGCGGGGCAGCACGTCAGCACGCCGGCGATCAGTGCCGTGCTGGCCGCCAGCCAGAGTTCGGTGCCGCTGCTCGGCTACACGGTGACGTATGCCATCGCCAACGTGATGCTGCCGGTGCTTGGGCCCATTATCGTGGCCCTCGCATATCGCGTTGGCGGCATGTGATCGATAACGGGCGTGTTGCTGCCCTCAGGTGGATGTCATGACACCACGCCCAAACGATGGCGCCGCGCCTGACCAGTCCTCGATGGCGCAAGCGCAAGTTCCTGACCCCAAGGCGTCCCCATCGGACACACCGGATCCCGAGCCAGCGGCCCAATCCTCGTCCGGCTGGCTTCGCACCACGCTCAGCAAACAGGTCGTGGTGCCATCCCTCTTGATCATCGGTGGTCTGCTTGTGCTTTGCGGCGTGTATCCGAAGATCGCCGACCAGGCATTCTCCGTCGCCCAAGCCTGGGTCACACTGCGTTTCGGGTGGTTCTATACCCTGGCCGTCACCAGCTTCCTCCTTTTCCTGCTGTTGCTTGCAGCCAGCCGTTTCGGCGACATCCGCCTCGGGCCGGACAATGCCGAGCCCGAGTTCAGTTTCCTGTCCTGGACCGCCATGCTGTTCGCGGCAGGCATGGGCATCGGCTTGATGTACTTCGGCGTTGGCGAGCCGATGCAACACTATCTGAAACCACCCACGGTCGAGGGCGGAACCCCGCTCGCGGCACGCGAGGCGATGCTCATGACCTTCTTTCACTGGGGGTTTCATGCATGGGCTGTCTATGGCGTGATGGGACTGGTGCTGGCCTACTTCGGATTCCGCTACAACCTGCCCCTGACCATGCGGTCCGGCCTGTACCCCGTGTTGCGGCATCGCATCGAGGGGCCAGCCGGCCACGCGGTGGATGCCTTCGCGCTGGTCGGCACGATCGCGGGCATCGCAACGACGCTCGGCTACGGCGTGCTGCAACTGAGCGCCGGCCTGCATCAGGTAGCGGGCTGGGAAACGGAATCCGCCGGCTTCCGGATCGGCCTGGTCGCAGTGGTGATTACCCTGGCCGGCATTTCGGCAGCATCGGGCCTGGACAAAGGCGTTCGCCGGCTGAGTGAACTGAACCTGATGCTGGCCATCCTGCTACTGCTCTTTATCCTCGTGGAGGGGCCGACCAGCTTTCTGTTCGATGCGCTGACCGACAACATCGGCAACTATCTGTCGAACATCGTCGGCCTGTCGTTCCGCACCTATGCCTATGTACCCCCGCAGGAGTCCGGCTGGTATGGCGGCTGGACGATTCTCTACTGGGCGTGGTGGATCTCGTGGTCCCCGTTCGTCGGCATGTTCATCGCGCGGATATCTCGCGGACGCACCATTCGTCAGTTCGTGCTTGGCGTGCTGCTTGTGCCGACGGCGTTCAACCTGCTGTGGATGACGGTCTTTGGCAACACGGCGATCTGGATCGACACCCATCAGGCCATGGGTGCGCTAGCCCAGACAGCCGGCAACGTCGACGCGCTGCTGTTCCGCTTCTTCGAGTTCTTTCCGCTTGCCAAGGGTCTGGCCGCGCTGGCCATCGTGCTGATCGCGGTGTTCTTCGTCACCTCCGCGGACTCGGGCGCCTTTGTGATCGACACCATCGCGTCGCGAGGCGCGCCCAACTCGCCCGTCTGGCAACGGCTGTTCTGGGCGCTCGTGCTGGGCATCACGGCTGCTGTCCTGATGGTGGCCGGCGGGCTCAAGGCATTGCAGGCGATGACGCTGGTGGCCGCCCTGCCGGTCGCCATCATCATGATGGCGCTCTGCTACGGGCTCTGGCTCGGCCTGCTTGCCGACCGCGCGCACTATTCACAGGAGCTTGCGCCAGCCACGACGTTCTGGAGCGGCCAGCACTGGCGCCGCCGGTTGACGCAAATCGTCCATCAATCCACCGAGACCGACGTGCGCCGCTTCCTTGCCGGCCCGGTGCAGGCCGCCATGCGGGAAGTCAGCAAGGAGCTGGAACGCCGCGGTATTGCATCAAGCGTGCAGCACAACGAAGCCGATGGCGCCGTCTGGCTGTCCATTCCGCTCGAGGGCGTGCGCGACTTCCTCTACGGCGCCCGGCCTGTCCGCCGCGCCCTGCCCGCATTCCTGGTGCGCGAAGCGGCGGAACCCGAGAATCGCCGCGCTCATGTCTTCGAGCCAATCACGTTCTTCGAGGATGGCCGCGAGGGCTACGACATACAGTATCTGCGCGACGAGGAAATCATTGCCGACATCCTGCGGCACTACGAGCGGCACCTGTCGCTCAGCGCGGACCAGAGAACGCATCTATTGAGCAAGGCGCCGGGGCATCATTCCGGAGGCGGATAGGTGGGATCAGCCGCTGCCCCGGAACGGAATCAGTAGGCCGTCACACCTTCCGGACGAACTCCGATTTCAGGCTCATGGCGCCAAATCCGTCGATCTTGCAATCGATATCGTGATCGCCGTCGACCAGGCGGATGTTCTTCACCTTGGTACCCATCTTGATCGTGCCGGCGGATCCCTTCAGCTTGAGATCCTTGATAACGGTGACGGTATCCCCGTCCTGCAGCACGTTGCCCGCCGAATCACGATGAACCCGGACTTCCGCCTCGGCCGGCGCGGACGCCTGCGCCGACCATTCATGCGCGCATTCCGGGCAGATAAAGAGGCCACCATCCTCGTAGGTGTACTCGGAATGACAGTTCGGGCAGGCGGGCAATGCGCTCATGGGGAGTCCTGAATGGCGTGACAAAGGCGGGAAGTATACTGCGCCGCCCGGCCTCCTCCCAGCCAGCGCTCTCCGAACGGGAGTACCCATGATGGCTACCGTCCGATGCAACACGGATCACCGTATCGGACGTATATTGCCGGCACCCGCAACGTCTCTGTCCCATTCTCTCGCAGGGCCCGTCAGCCGCGCTCTCACACAAGATGAAGACCACCCGCATCGACGCGACCACTTTGTTCCTGCTGACATTCCCGCCACTGGCCTGGGCCGGAAATGCCATCGTCGGACGCCTCGCCGCGGGCACCGTGCCACCGATCACGCTGAATCTTGTGCGCTGGATCATCGCGGCATTGCTGCTGGCCCCCTACGCGTGGCGGGACGTCATGACGCATCGCGCCGCGCTGCGACAGCATCTCGCCATGCTCGCCACCATGGGCCTGCTGTCGATCGCCAGCTATAACGCGTTCCAGTATCTGGCGCTCACCACCTCCACGCCGATCAACGTCACCCTGATCGGCGCATCCACCCCGCTCTTCCTGCTGCTGATCGGCGCCTGCTTTTTCCATGAGCGGTTCCGCCCGTGGCAGGTGGCCGGCGCCCTGCTCTGCCTGCTGGGCGTATCGTTCGTGCTGATGCGCGGCGAGCCCGAGCGGCTGGCCCATCTCGAATTCGTGCCCGGCGACCTGTACATGCTCGCCGCGACAATCACCTGGAGTTTCTACACCTGGCTACTGCGCAAGCACCGCCCCGACCTGCCGCTGCCGGTACTTCTGTTTGCGCAGATCGTGGCAGGCATCATCGCCAGCATTCCCGTCGCCGCGTGGGAACTCGGCCAGCTGACGGAGCCCCTGCAGTGGAGCGGCAAGGTCGCGTGGATCCTGCTGTATGTGGGCACCGTGCCGTCGCTACTGGCGTATTTCGTCTGGGATCGCGCCATCTCGCGCGCTGGGGCGCAATTGCCGGTTTTCTTCATTACCCTCACGCCACTGTTCGCGGCCGTGCTTTCCACCGTTCTGCTGGGCGAGTCGCCGCATTGGTATCACGGGATGGGGCTTGTTTGTATCGGGGCGGGGATCTGGTTGGCGCAGCGGCGGTAGGGGATTGGGAGCGCCACCACTGGTCGGTCATTCCCGCATGTCGCCTACGCCGACACTAACCGCGGATTGCCGCTCCGCCGCCAACTCTCCGCCTGCCGCTCCAGATGCACGCGGATGAAATCCATCAGCGTGCGGGTCGCCAGCGTCGGATAGCGATTCGATGCCGTCAGCATGTAAACGCTATCCCCCACGCCTTCGGCCTCGCATTCGGCGAGCACCTCGCGGACCTGCCCTGTCTGGAGTTGCCGCCAGACGGCATAGCGCGGCAGCAGTGCCACGCCAAGGCCTCCAATCATCGATTCCAGCAGAAACGGATAGTCGCCAGACTGGATACGTGGTGACACGCGCAAGGTCGTCGGGGTGCCTGCCATCCACACCTTGAGCGTGAAGCGCCGGCCCAGCGATGCGGGCGCGATCATGTCGCAACTCTCCAGATCAGCCACGCTCAGGATCGGGCCACGGCTGTCCAGGAAAGACGGCGTCGCGCACAGGCACCAGCCAACGTCGCAGATGCGTCGCGCCACGTGATCATCTGGCGGTTGGGACGTGATTTTCAGCGCCATGTCGACCTCCGCGGAAATCAAGTCGCCGATGTTGTCGTTGATGACCACGCGCAGCGAAATCTGCGGATAGATGCGGGCGAATTCCAGCAGCAGCGGCGTCAGGTAGAGATGGCCGAGCCCCGTCGGCAGGCGGATGCGCACGTCGCCACGCACCACCGTGCCGAGGCTGTCGATCGCGGTCTTGGCCGATTGCAGTTCATCGAGCATCCGCAGTGCGTGGGCGTAGAGCAGTTGCCCGGCCTCCGTCAGTTCGACGTGCCGGGTTGTCCTCCGCATCAACTGAGCGCCAAGGTGCTGTTCGAGCACCTTCAGACGGCGGGACACATTGGAGCGGGTCATGCCACTGCGCTCGGCGGCCGCCGTCAACGTGCGCGATTCCACCATCGTCACGAACAGCCGTACTAGGTTGAGGTCCAAGCTATTGTCAATCATGAGTCAACACCACTGGCACAAAACGATGGATTGTCACGGCGGAGGCGTAACCCTAGCATAGGCATCGCGCTAAATCATGCCGAACCGCCCATGTCGAATGCCCTTGCCCCCACCCATCCAGCCGATGACGGCCTGCCCGACCTGCCCGGCGTGCTCGATCTGCCTGACCTACCTTTTGCCGGCCTGCGTGTGCTGGACATCAGCCAGGGCATCGCCGGCCCGTACTGCGCCCATATCCTCTGGCAGCAGGGCGCGGAGATCATCAAGGTCGAGCCGCCGTCCGGAGACTGGGGGCGCAAGGTCGGGGTCGTGCGTGGTGATACGAGCGCGCTGAGCATCGCGTACAACGGCGGCAAACGCAGCATCTGCGTGGACGCCACGGTCGAAGCTGGCAAGGAAGTCCTGCGCCAGCTGGCACTGCAGGCCGACGTGGTAGTACAGAACTTTCGCCCACAGGTAGCGGATCGGCTTGGCGTGGGCCATGCCGCGCTGGCGGCGCTGCGCCCCGAACTGGTCTATGTCTCGATCAGCGGCTACGGCCCGGATGGCCCCTACGCCGACTACCCGGCGTCCGACTCGGTGATGCAGGCCGACAGCGGGTTGATGTTCGCGAACCGTGGCATCGACGGAACGCCCCGCCGCATCGGCATGTTGCTGGCGGACGCCGCCACCGGCCTCTACGCGGCCCAGGCCTGCGCCGCCGCCTTGTGCCGGCGGTACCGCACCGGGCGCGGCGGCCATGTCGAACTGAATCTGTTCGACGCCTGCTGCGCGCTGCAGGCCAACAATCTCCTCGAGCACGCCATCGCGGGCCAGGCCGTTGCCGGCCCGGTCAGCGCGCCCAACGGGGTCTTTGCCACCAGTGACGGCAGTGTGACGCTGCTGGCCCTGAACGATGCGCAGTTCGCCAAGCTCTGTCACGCCCTCGACCGCGACGATTGGCTGGCTGACCCGCGCTTCGTCAACAACGCCAGTCGCATGGAACACGCGGCGCTGCTGAACCGGCAGGTCGGAGAAATCATCGTCACCCGCACGACCAGTGCGTGGCAGGAGCAGTTGAGCCGCCACGACGTGCTTCACGCCCCGGTCCGCAGCTATGCCGACGTGCTGCAGCACCCGCAGGCGGCGCACCGCCAGACATTCCAGTCGATCGAGCAACCAGGGCTGGGCGCTCTGCCCTTCGCCGGGATCCCCGCCCGGGACATGCGACGGCCCGCCGGGCCAGCACCCGAGAATGGCGAACACACTGTGGCGTTGCTGCAGGAAGCCGGTTTCGGCAGCCACGCCATCGACGAATGGTTGCGGCTAGGCGTGGTGCGACAGGCAACGGTCACGTCGGCGAAGGCGATTGCATGATGAAGGCGCTCGTATGCAAGCAGTTCGGCGGCGTCGAGGATGTGGAACTCGCGACCGTGCCCGAGCCCACCTTGGCCGACCCCCATGCGGTCACGATCGAAGTGGAGTTCGCCAGCGTCAGCCATGCCACCGGCCTGATGATCGCCGGCCAGTATCAGCGCCGCCCCCCGCTGCCATTCGTGCCCGGCACGGAAGCGGTGGGACGCGTGGTGGCCTGCGGCAAGGCCGTCACGCGACTGCGCCCAGGTGACCGGGTCGTAGCCATCGCCGACTGGGGCTGCTACGCGGAGCGATTCACGGTGCCTGAGTACACCGTCTACCCTGTCCCCGACTCGCTGCCGCCGAAGGTCGCGCTGCCGATCCCGCTCTCGTACGGCACCGCCTATTGCGGCCTGGTCTGGCGTTGCGCGCTGACGCCGCAGGACACCATGCTGGTGCTCGGCGCTGGCGCTGGCGTCGGACTCGCGGCGGTCGAGATCGGGCGGCAACTTGGCGCGACCGTGATTGCCTGCGCCAGCACCGAGGCAAAACGCGCCGACGCGCTGCGCCGCGGGGCCACGCACGCGGTTGCGCCCCAGGACCTCGCCGCTCAAGTCAAGGCACTCACCGGTGGCCGTGGCGCGGATGTGGTGGTGGACCCGGTCGGCGGCGACCTGTTCGCCCAGGCGCTGCGCGCGGCTGCGCCGAACGCGCGCATTCTCAGCATCGGCTTTGCCAGCGGGTCCATCCCGCAGGCGCCGGTCAACCTGCTGCTGGTCAAGAACCTGACACTGCACGGCTTCTTCTTCGGCCAATACATCGGCTGGACGCCGTCCGACGAGCGCGCCAAGCACGCCCCGGCGTTGCAGCAGGTCATGTCCACCCTGTTTCAGTGGGCTGCGGAAGGGAAGCTGGAGCCGACCGTGTCCGCTGTCTATCCGATCACCGGCCTGGGGGATGCCCTCGCCGCGCTGGAATCCCGCAAGGTTGTTGGCAAGGTGGCAATAAAAATCAAGGAGACAGAGACATGAATCATCCATCTACAAAGAAGCCGGCATGGTCACGGCTGCATGTTGCGCTGGCAATCGTGGCAACGGCCATCGCCATGCTGCCCGTCGGTGCGTCCGCGCAGACGTTTCCACAACATCCGGTACGCATGGTCTTGCCCTACCCTGCCGGCGGACCGACCGACCTGCTCGCGCGCGTGGTCGCCGTCAAGATGGGCGAGAGCATGGGCCAGAGCGTTGTCGTCGACAACAAGCCGGGGGCCAGCGGCATGATTGGCGCGGAAGCGGTCGCACGCGCCACGCCCGATGGCTACACGATCCTGGCCAATGCCTCGCTGCACGTGATCAACCCGAGCATCTACTCCAAGATGCGCTACGACGCGTTCAAGGACTTCGTTCCAATCACGCAACTGGCCGAGGTGCCGCTGGTACTGGTGGTCAACAACGACTCGCCGGTCAGGACCGTGCAGGACCTGATCGCGTACGCCAAGCGCCAGGGTGGCGCGCTCAACTTCGGCTCGGCCGGTAATGCATCGGCACAGCAACTGGCTGGCGAATCATTCAAGCTGGCGGCCAAGGTGCCGATGCAGCATGTGCCGTACAAAGGCAGCGCGCCGGCATTGACCGACCTGATGGGCGGACAGATCCAGCTGATGTTCGATTCGATGCCGTCGGCCATGCCGTTTATCAAGTCGGGCAAGCTGCGTGCCGTGGCGGTGACCACCGCGCACCGCGCCAGCGCCCTGCCTGACGTGCCCACCGTCGCCGAATCGGGCCTGCCGGGCTTCGACATCAGCACGTGGTATGGCCTGTGGGCGCCGCGCGGCACGCCGGCTCCGATCGTCGAAAAGCTGGCCGCGAATGCCGCTGCCGCGCTGAAGCGCCCTGACGTGCGCCAGCAGTACGCCGACATGGGCGCCGAACCAGTCGGGTCCTCGCCGGCGGATTTCGCGCGGTACAACGTCTCCGAGGGCAAGAAGTGGGCGGAGATCGTGCATCGCTCCGGCGCGAAGGCCGACGAATGATTCCAATCGGCATACTTCGCCGAGGCCAAAAAAATACCCGCTGCCGGGTGGAGCGGGTACTCAAAGTGGTATGGACAAGTCGCGGAATTCGTCCATGTCAGCATCGTGGCAGCGACTTTACGCGTTGCCAATAATCTTTCCGGACTACCCCAAATGCGGGGCAACGCCGGAAAGACGGCCGGGGGGTAAGCATCATGGACAAGCACGCTGGAATCGAGTCCAATCGTCCTTGTCTGTCGCCCCCCGCACTTTCTCATGTCGCAAGCCCGGCTTCTGTTGATCGATGACCACACGCTGTTCCGCACCGGACTGAAGCTGTTGCTGGCCGCCAGCCCGAACGTCGCGTCGATCATGGAGGCGGGGTCGGTCATGGAGGCCACCGAGGCGCATGGCGACAAGCCCGTCGATATCCTGTTGCTGGATATCCAGATGCCTGGGCTGAATGGCATCGAGGGCATCAAGGTGCTCCGTCGGCATTTCTCCCGCGCACCGATCGTGATCGTCTCCGGCACGTCTGGCATCGACGCGATCCCCGACGAAGCACGCAAGGAAGTCGCCGGTTTCCTGCCGAAATCCGCCGACCCGCGCGAGATCGAGGAAGCAATTGCCTGCTGCCTGGCGGGCGGCACGTACTTTCCGACCGAACAGCCCTGCGACTGCTTCCCCCAGACCCGGGCCTACAGGCCCAGCCAGCTCACACCGCGCCAGCTCGAGGTCCTGAACCAGCTCAATCTGGGGCGTTCGAACAAGGTCATCGCTTATCACCTCGGTTTGTCGGAAAACACCGTACGCGTGCACGTGGCGGCGATTCTCGACCACCTCGGCGTGGTCAGCCGCGTGGAAGCCATTCTCGAAGCCCAGCGCCGCGGTCTGGTGCAGGCACAACGCTGACGCCCACGCCCGGCATGTGGCCCTCCTTGCTGCCTCACTATGACGAGCCGCGCCTGCTTGCGGCGCAGATGGAGCTGATCGACCAGAGCTTCGGCATCGCGATGCTTGGCTGCTCGCTTGCAGCCATCATCCTGGCAGTCGGCCTGACGGTCACGGGTGGACACCCCGGCGCCATGCCATGGGCCGCGTCGATGGTCGTGCTCTGCGCCATCGCCCATTTCGGCCGGCTGGCCGTGCCCGACCGTCTGACCGAGGCTCGCGCGGGACGCTACGCGCGCGCCATGACCGTCATGCTGGTGCTGATCGGCAGCCTGTGGGGACTGGTAGCCTGGCTCTACCTTGATATCCGGTCGCCCGCCGTGGTGATCTGTGTGCTGTCGCTGATTGCCGGCATGAGCGCGGCGGCGCTGGCGGTCTTCTCCACCTGCTTGCCGGTGGCCATCGGTTTCTTCATTCCCGCGATCCTGCCGGTGTGGATCGTATTCCTGCTCACGCGCGACATTGCCTACCTGCCGATGTTCTTTGGCACGCCGCTGTATCTGGTGGTGCTGCTGATCTTCGCGCGCAACTACTCGCGCGTGGCGCGTCATTCGATTGCGCTGCGTTTCGAGAATGTCGAACTGATCTCGCAGCTACGCGACCAGACCGCGCGCGCCGGTCACGCTTTGCGCGAGGCCGAGAACGCGAATCGCGCCAAGTCGGTGTTCCTGGCATCGGCCAGCCATGACCTGCGCCAGCCCCTGCATGCGCTGGGCTTGTTTCTCGTGTCGCTCGGGCGCACGCCGCTGGATACGCACCAGCGCCAGTTGCTGGACCACATCGAGGCGTCGTCCGGCGCGGCGCGGGAGATGCTCAACACGCTGCTCGATTTCTCGAAGCTCGAGGCCGGTGTGATCACCGCGCGGCCGCGCCCGTTCAGGCTCCAGCCGATGCTGCACAAGCTCGAGAACGAGTTCGCACCGCAGGCGAATGCGCGTGGACTGGTCTATCGCACCCGCGATACCACGGCCACGCTGTTCGGCGACCCGGCGCTGGTCGAACTGATCCTGCGTAACCTGATCGCCAACGCGATCCGCTACACGCACACCGGCGGCGTGCTGATCGCCTGCCGGCCCCGGCGCTTCCATGCCTCGATCGAGGTCTGGGATACCGGCATCGGTATTCCCGTCGCGCAGCACCGCGAGATCTTTCGCGAGTTCCACCAGCTCGGCAACCCGGAGCGCGACCAGCGCAAGGGGCTTGGGCTAGGTCTGGCTATCGTCGACGGGTTGGCGCGCACGATGCAGACCCGCGTAACACTGGATTCGATAGCGGAACGCGGCTCGGTATTCCGTCTGCAACTGCCACTGGCCTGGGGCGCGCCCGAGGAAGTCACGTTCCCCGGCAGCGTGATCCGCCTGGATGGTCTGCGCGTGCTTGTCATCGACGACGATCCGGCAATCCGCCAGGCAATGGCCGAACTGCTGGCGGCCTGGGATTGCGACTGCCGGCCCGCCGAATCCGAGGACGAGGCGCTGGCCCTGCTCGACACCTTCGCCCCCGACCTGATCCTGGCCGACTACCGGCTGCGCGGCCATCGCACCGGCCACGAAGCCATCGCCGCGATCCGCGAGCGCACCGGCCAGGCGCTGCCGGCCATCATCATCACCGGCGACACAGCGGCAGATCAGCTCCGCAACGTCCACGCGGGTGGCACCGCGCTGCTGCACAAGCCCGTGGTCCCGGGCGAACTCCATTCGGCCATTGGCGCCCTGCTCCGGGGCTCCGAATGGTATCGGGTCCAACAATAAGCATCAGCCATATTCATGCATTAAAAGCATGAATAGATCAGTCCTATTAATTGGACTTAGGTCTGGCGGCCCACCACACTGCAAGGCACTGCGGGCCTGATTCCCTCGGCCAACGCGCACGTCATTTCAAACCATGACTCAAGCGAGGAGCCTTCCATGACCGCCACACGCCCCGACTTGCCGAAGCACGATATGCTGATCGACGGCAAGCGGCTGCCCCCCGGCAGCGGTGAGTATTCCACCGACATCAACCCCGCCACCGAGGAACCCATCGCGCTGGTGGCGCAAGGCAGCGCCGCTGACGTCGACACCGCCGTGCAGGCCGCCCGCGCGGCACTCAAGGGCTGGGCGGGCATGCGCGCCGCCGATCGCGGCCGCATCCTCAACCGGTTCGCCGACCTGCTGGAAGCCCATGCCGAGGAACTGATCACGCTGGAGAGCCTGGATGCCGGCAAGCCGCTGGCGGCCGTCCGTCGGCAGGATCTGCCCGCGGTTATCGACACCGTGCGGTACTACGCGGGCTGGTGCGACAAGATCCACGGCGCGGTGATTCCAACGCGGCCGGACGCGCTGACCTACACGGTGCGCGAGCCTGTCGGCGTCGTTGCGGCCATCATCCCGTGGAATTTCCCGCTGATGATCGGCATGTGGAAGATCGCGCCCGCCCTGGCCTGCGGTTGCACGCTGATCGTGAAGCCCGCCGAGATTACGCCACTGACAGCCCTGCGCGTGGCCGAACTGGCGCTGGAGGCCGGCGTGCCGCCGGGCGTCTTCAACGTCGTCACCGGCAAGGGCAGCGTGGTGGGCAATGCGCTGGTTGCGCACCCGGGAATCGACAAGGTGACGTTCACGGGATCGCCCGGGGTCGGGCGCGGGATCATGCAGGGCGCGGCCGCCAACTTCAAGCGCGTCACGCTGGAACTGGGCGGGAAGTCCGCCAACGTGATCTTTGCCGATGCCGACATCGATGCGGCCACGCGTGCCGCGGCATCCGGAATCTTCTTCAACTCGGGGCAGGTCTGCTCGGCCGGGTCACGCATCCTGGCGCAGCGCAAGGTGTACGACGAAGTGGTGGAAAGGCTGACTGCCCGCGCCCGCGCGATACGGGTCGGCGATCCGGCCTCGCCGGACACGACGATGGGCCCCGTCGTCTCGGCGGCGCAGATGAAGACCGTGCTCGACTATGTGGAAATCGGCAAGCGAGAAGGCGCCAGCGCGGTGACCGGCGGCGCGCGCATCGGCCAGCGCGGCTTCTTCGTCGAGCCAACCGTGTTCGCGAACGTCGAGCACGAAATGCGGATCTCGCAGGAAGAGATCTTTGGCCCGGTGGCCAGCGTGATTCCATTCGAAGACGACGCCGATGCCGTGCGCATCGCCAATGGCACCGCGTTCAGCCTGGCCGCTGGGGTATGGAGCGCGGACATCGCGCGCGTGCACAAGGTAGCCGGGGAATTGCGGGCGGGCACGGTGTGGATCAACACGTACGGCTATACCGACGTGCGTCTGCCCTGGGGCGGCGCCGGCGACTCCGGACTCGGCCGCGAGCACGGTGACGCCGCCATCGAGAACTTCACCGAACCGAAGGCAATCTGGCTTTCGCTGCGATAAGACGAGCGCTGACACAGCAGCGCACGCCGCAGTAGCGCACAAGTAGCGCGTGCGCATGACGCATCCCCGCCCGATTCACATGGGCGGGGTTTTTGTCGCAGATACGCGGCTGTCAGCCAATCATCCGCATTGGCAACAGCGAGTAGACGACCGTGAGCACGCCGACCACCGCCGGCGAAACATACTTCAGCGCGATGCTCTGCGACTGCACGCCAAGATAGGCGTACATGCAGATCAGCAGCATGGCGCAAACGAAGACGAGGCCGTCATAGACTTGCATGGATGTCTCCCAGAGTTCGTTCTTCGACTACTTCTGTGAAGGCGGGCCTGCACGTGGGGGGGGGGAGCCCGTCTCTACTGCCCAACGCAATCTATTAAGGCCATGGTCGCGCTTGTCGCCCTGGGGCGACAATCATGGTAATCCCTTCGTTTCTGGCATTTTTCGATGTTGCGGCGCGGCACTTCGTGGCGCCGGAATCACCGCTTTCCGCGTCGGGAAAAGTCAAGGAGGCATTGTGCGGGCGCGCAGCGGCGACAGCTCGCCCGGTGTGGCGTGATCGATATCAAACAGCACCCGTCGCGACATGCCTAGAATCAAACATAGCCTTGCCCATCCATTGATCCATCGCAGGAGAGTTGCCAATGTTTCCGGAATATCGCGAACAGATTTCCATGCTCAAGGTGCATGACGCCCATTTCGCCCGGCTGTTCGACATGCACAACGATCTGGACCAGAAGATCCTGAACATGGAGGCGGGTCTGGACCCCGCCACACCGCTGGAGATCGAGAGGCTGAAGAAGGAAAAACTGCGGATCAAGGACGAGCTCTACGCGATTCTGCGCAAGACGCGCCCTTGATATTGATCTGACACCTCGGATCCAAAAACCATAAAGAACAAAGCGGGAAGGCAGCATCTACCTTCCCGCTTTTACGTTCCCGGCCAGCCGCTCAACGGCCGTTCATCAACGCTGGCCGAAGTGCGCGTCCCTGAACAGCTTTTCCAGCCCGCGCGGCTGCGAGCGCCAATACTGCTTCGGCGCATTGACGCTGGCGCCAAGCTTGGCCGCCGCGTGCCACGGCCAGCGCGGGTCGTACAGCATCGCGCGGGCGATCGAGATAATGTCCGCCTCATTGTTGGCGATGATCGCTTCGGCCTGTTCGGCCTCGGTGATCAGCCCGACCGCCATCGTCGGCAACCCCACCTCCGCCTTGACGCGTTGCGCGTAAGGCACCTGGTATCCCGGGCCAATCTTGATGGCCTGCTGCGGCGACACGCCGCCCGTGCTCACATGCACCGCCGCACTGCCACGCGCCTTCAGTTCATGCGATAGCGCGATCGTCCCCTCGATGTCCCATCCGTTCGGCACCCAGTCGGTGGCGGAGACGCGCATCCAGACCGGACGTTCGGCCGGGAACGCCTCTCGCACGGCTTCGAACACTTCCAGCGGGAAGCGCATCCGGTTCTCGAGGCTGCCACCGTACTCGTCCGTACGGTGATTGGCGATGGGCGAAAGAAACTGGTGCAGCAGATAGCCGTGAGCGCCATGCACTTCGATGCCTTCGATACCCAGGCGAGCCGCACGCTTGGCAGCCGCGACGAAGTCGTCGCGAATCTTCTTCATACCGGCCTTGTCGAGCGCGGCCGGCGGGACTTCTCCCGCCGCATGTGGCACTGCCGATGGCGCGAAGGTCTGCCAGCCTCGCGGCTGGTCGGGCCGAATCTGGCCACCGCCGTCCCACGGCGCTTCGCTCGATGCCTTGCGGCCAGCATGGGCAAGCTGGATGGTCACCGCGATGGGCGAATGGTTGCGCACGGCGTCTAGCACGCGGCCCAGCGCAGCTTCATTGGCATCGTTGTACAGGCCAAGGTCGGCCGGCGTGATGCGGCCTTCAGGCGATACCGCGGTGGCTTCGATGATAAGCAGGCCCGCTCCGGACAGCGCCATCTGGCCGAGGTGAATCATGTGCCAGTCGGTGGCATTGCCTTCCTGTGCCGAGTACTGGCACATCGGCGCGATGGCGATGCGGTTGGCAAGCTCGAGATTGCCGATCCGGTATGGATCGAAGAGATGAGGCATGAGGGCCATCCTTGCGGGGGTGTTCTGGTCCGGGCGATTGTAGTCGCCACTGAAAAACCCTGCTGACCCTGCCGGCGGCATG
Organism: Cupriavidus sp. UBA2010; assembly: GCF_002335265.1. Lineage (NCBI taxonomy): Bacteria > Pseudomonadati > Pseudomonadota > Betaproteobacteria > Burkholderiales > Burkholderiaceae > Cupriavidus > Cupriavidus sp. UBA2010. Next base: position 51,802 of record NZ_DDCI01000034.1, on the reverse strand, counting down.
GGATACGGCCCTGGCCGCCCCCATATCACCTTATGCCGCCGGCATACGGCTACGTCACCAAGCTACGTCACTGGCTCAGCTTGGTGACGCTCAGTTGCGGATCCGCCGCGATGGCCTGCTCCGAGAACGGCAGCGAAATCCAGCGCTTGGCCGAGAACTGCCGCATCTGGTCCCAGGCATGGGGCGAAGCCGGGTCGATCGACTGGCCGTAGACCAGCAGCGCCTGCGCCACCGGCCCATTGGCATCGAAACCCACGGTCTGCACATAGCTCGTTCCGAAGAACACCTTCAGGCCATCGGCCGACACCGGCTGGCTCTGGAGCTTGTTCAGCACGCCCTCGTACTCCTCCCCACCGTGCAGCGGAATCAGACCGTTGGGCGACTTCGCGGCCTGCACCTCGCCAAGCGGGGCATCCAGCGCGAAGCCAGCCTTGCGCATGGCCCCCACGGCATCCTTGAGCGCCTTCAGCACGGCCGCGTTCACCGCAGCGTCCTGCATGCGCAGGCCTCGCGGCGTGTTGACCGGATCTGCAGGATTGAAGGCGATGGCATACACATTCGGAATGACGTGCGCGCGCATCCAGAACTCGCGGAACAGCGGCGCGGCCCGGCTTTCCAGATTGCTGCGGCGATCCCACTTGCCCAGCGCCGTGCACCCGTCACGCAGATCGCTGTCGCCCTGAACAGCCTTGGTGCGGCAGGCCCGCAACAGGTCGTCCAGCACAAGCTCTGCAGCCAGATTGCGATCTCGGAACAGCACCGTCTGCAGGTTCTGGATGTCGAATCGGTTGCCCGGCAGGCCGTCCACACCGTTCAGGCGCTTGCCGATCTCCATCAAGCCAACACGCGTGCGCAAGCGCTGCGGCACCGCCTGCGGCCCGAGCACCGGCGAGAAGCCCTCCATCTTCTGCGCGGGATTCGCCAGCCACGAGCTGTCATTGCTGTTGGCCACAAAGTCGTCGCGTTCCAGCACCGGCATGGCCGATGGCGGGACCAGACCTGGCACCGGTGACGCCGGGTCGACGGTCCAGTTGCAGGCACCACGCGAGCCGTCGAGCAGCACCATGCCCGTGCCGGCCATCAGCTTCTTCGCCAGCACGGCACCGTCTCCGGCCGGCGCGCAGCTTTCCAGCATCGAGGTCGAGACATTGGGGGTAACCGAGACATCGGCAAACATCGCGCGGCCCGAACGGTCGGTGGCAATCGTGTTGACCCACGGAATGCCCAGGTTGCCGATCGCGGTGCGGATCTCGCCCACGTTATGCGCCCGCGCGATATCGAGCCACGTGTCGATCGAGCGCGTGTTGTTCTGGTTGGCGTCCCGCAGCGTGTAAGCCTTCTGCGCCGTCCACGGCAGCCCTGCCTGCGGCATGGCCACGACCGGACCGTACTCGGTCATGTAGAACGTATGCGAACGCTGCTCGGTACGGCCATCAGCCAGCTTTGCCGCATAGCTGACCGTCTTGGTGGTCATCTTGCGCGGCTTGCCGTCGATCAGATAGGTGGTCGGATCTCCATCGGCCAGCTTCAGCTCGAACAGCGTGAAGCGGCGCGCTGTGGAAACGGTATGCGTCCAGGCCACGTCCTTGTTGAAGCCGATGCTGATGATCGGGAACGAGGCAATCGACGCGCCCATGACGTCGAGCTTGCCCGGCACCGTCAGGTGCGCCTGATAGAAGCGGTTGGTGGTCGTCCAGGGGAAGTGCGGGTTGCCGAGCAGCAGGCCGGAGCCATCTGCCGTGGCAGCCTTGCCAAACGCCCAGCCGTTGCTGCCGATCGGCGGATCGAGCAGTTGCAGGTCGCGGTTCACCGCCTCGAAATCGATCGCGGCGATATCGACACGTGCGGTCAACGCGGTGGACTTGGCGGCGGACTTGGTGACCTGAGGCGGCGCTGCCGCGACGATGCCTGCCGCGAGCGCGCCGGCGCTGGCCTGAATACTCTTTTCCTCGGCAAGCCGCGCCATGTCGAGTGCCGTGATCGGGCGAACCCACGCCGCATCGCGGCAGGCCGCCGGGCGCTTCGACGGCGGCGTATCGCGCAGGTAGCGGTTGTAGCCGGCGATATAGCCACGCAGCAGTTCATGCGCTTCGGGCGATTGCTTCGCCGCGCTGGCCTGCAAGGCATCGTCGTCGAGAATGCCGCGGAAGAACGCATCGGCGTCCGCATTGCGCATCGGCTTGAAGGACACCTCGGTGGTGCCATCCGGCCCGAACGTCGCCGAACGCTCACCGCTGACCGTCACCATCTGGCTGGCCATCAGGCAGACGTTGTCCTGCGCATAGGCGTACGCCATGCCGAAGGCGACGCTGGCGTAGTCGTTGGCGCGGATGTGGGGAATGCCGTAGGACGTGCGGCGGATTTCGGCGCTGAGGCCCTGCTCGCTCCAGTTACCGTTGCCAGTGGCGCAACCGCTCAAGGCCGCAGCCGCCAGCGTGGCCGTGCCAAGCACGACCGCGCCGCGCGCAATGCGTGGGGTCATCTGTCTCTCTCCTGTTTGCTTTGTTGTCGTTGTGGCTGCGGCGGGCAATCTCGCGCACCGCGAGCCATCGGCAATGGTCAGGCAAACCGGGGGGTGACAGATAGAGCCTATCCCGCCAGATGGCGTGCCGATACCGCCACCGATACCGCCACCATTACCGCCACCATGGGCAGCCTGACGACACTCGCGGGAGAAAGACGATCAGATCTTAGGAATACGGAGGGTCTTCGAGATCATCAGCGAGCCCGACAGCACGAATAGCAGCGCCATCGGATGCAGCGTGCCGGGGCCAATCTCCCACGCGCCACCGAACAGCGCATCGCCGATCCCGCCCTGGGATGCGCACCAGGCCAGCACGCCAGTCAGCACGACACTGGTCGGAATCGGTGTGCCCTCGAAGTATTTGACCTTGCCGGTGCCCTCGGCCATCGACTCGGCGGTGACATTGAATCGGGCAAGACGGCTCACGCCGCAGCAGACGAAGTAGATCAGCGCCACCAGATCCCAGCCGCCGCGCATGCCGGCCGCAAACGCCAGCGTGGCCGGGCCGACGCCGAACGAGATGATGTCGGAGAGCGAGTCTAGCTCCCGGCCGAGCGCCGAATGCGCGTGGCGCCAGCGGGCAATGCGTCCGTCGAGCACATCGAAGATGAACGCGGCAGGCGCCAGCGCCGCCGCGATATAGAAAGTCCGGAGCGAAGGCTCCGCCACGAAGAACATGGCGAAGAACACCGAACCCATGCCGCACGCCGCGTTGGCCAGCGTGAAGAAATCGGCCAGTTGCAGATCGCGCAGCATCGAGAAATGCCGGGGGCGCGGTTGAGGCGTCGACATGGAATCGGTCCGGTTGAAGCAGTGATCAGATGACGGTATTAACGTGATGCACCTGCGGCGGCGCGACGAAGCAGTCCCCCACGAGCTTGCGCCAGGCCTGGAAGTCGTCCGACTCACGGAAATGGACCATATGGTCTTCCACGGTCTCCCACGCCACCACCAGCGTGTAGCGCGACGGCTCCTCGATCGAACGCTGCAGGTTCAGGCCGTGGCAGCCGCGGGCGCGCAGGAACAGCGGCTTGGCTTGCGCCACGCCGGCCTCGAACTGGGCTTCCATGCCGGGCTTGATGGTGATCTGGGCGATTTCGTGAATCATGATGGGTCTCTCTTCAGGTTCTTCGTCGACGGGAGTCTGATACGGTGCGCGGCGCCGGCGTGCGCCACATGGCGTCTACCTTAGCAGATTCGCATGGCTGGCTCAGCCACTGACCTTGTGCCGGGCCAGGCCTTGCGCAAGATAAACGACCACCAGCGCATTCGCAATGGCCAGGCCGCCGTGCAGCCATGTGGGATGCCGGATCGCCTCGTAAAGCTCCACTGGAATATAGATGGCACCGGACCAGACACCGATCCAGTTACCCCACGCCAGCCCCCGCCACAGGCCATAGGCCTCGGCAAACCGCATCAGCGCGTAGACGAACGCGGACCCGCCGATGGCCCAGAGACGGCCATCGCCTGGGTTCGCCAGCAAGGACAGGAAGATGGTGGGATAGTGGCTGGCGGGATTGATGTGTATCCGCCGGATGATGGTCTCGGCGATTTCCTGCGCATCATGGTGCAGCAGCGCCATCAGGCCGACACCGGCCAGGATGACGAGCGCCCCCTTGGCGGCTTCGAACAGTGCAATACCCTTGAGCCCCAGTGGCGAGCCGGAGTGAGCCATGGCGGAATCGATGAAATGTGCGAAGCCGCCATTGTGCTGTCATCCGGGCGGCGGCGCTAGCGTCCGCCCTGCCGTTCGACCATCGGTCCGTTTGCGTTGATATTGCCGGCGGCCTCCAGGGCGCCATTCACGGTCAAGGGGCCGTTGACGTATAGGTCGCCGTGCACCGCCATTGGCCCCTGCACGGTCAGCGGACCATGGAACACCTTGAGCAAGCCCTGGGAGGAAGGGCGGCCATAGCCGCCAGGCGAGGCAAACCAGTCTGCGGTGAGCGGGCCATTGGCGAAGACGTTGCCGTCAACGCGGAGCGTGCCCATGATGGTGGCCGGCCCTTCGACCCGCGCCGATCCGCCGACGATGATCGGGCCAGTGTTCGCCGGCTGCGCGTCGGCGGGCCATGACACCGTCATGCCAAATGCAACGGCGGCAACGGCGGCAACGGCGACAACGGCGACCGCCATCGCAAGCGGATTCGTACCGCTATGTGATCTTGTTCGATGTCGCATATGGGCCCTCCAAACGAAAGCTGGCGCGACGTTTCCAGTGTAGTGCTCCGGAAACGCCACGCCAGCGTGAAATTGCCGCCAAATGTTACCTGCGGCGTACGGCTCTCAGTTCTTCGCCACATTCTCCGGCAGAGGGCCCCAACCGCCACCGAGGCTACGCACGAGCGACACCGTTGCCGCCGCCCGCAGCCCGGCCACCGCATTGGCATCGCGTTGCGATTGCAGCACCGTGCGGTCGGCGTCGATCACAGTGAGGTAGTCCACCGCGCCCGCGTCATAGCGACTGCGCGAAGTGCGCTGCGCGCGCTTCGCGCCGGCCAATGCACTGTCCAGCGCCGTGCCCTGCTGGCTCAGCCAGCGTACGTCGGCCAGGCTGTCCTCTACCTCGCGGAACGCCACCAGCACGGTCTGGCGATATCGCGCCACGCTTTCCTCGTGCGCCGCGCGCGCGCCGGCCAGGTTCGAGCTGTTGCGGCCACCGTCGAACACGGTCTGGGCAACGGTGGAACCCACCAGCGGCCCAAGCAACCATGCGCGCGACGACCACTTGAACAGGTTCGAGATATCCGACGACTCGAAGCCGAACAGTGCCGTCAGCGAGATGCGTGGGAAGAACGCCGCCTTTGCCACACCGATCCGCGCGTTGGCAGCCGCCATCTGGCGTTCCGCCGCGGCGATATCGGGGCGACGTTCGAGCAGTTCCGACGGCAAGCCGGCGGGAACCGCAACCGGCGGCGTGTCGAACGGCCGCGCCGCCAGCGCGAACTGCGACGGCGACACTCCGGTCAGGACGGCCAGCGCGTGCTCCTGGTTGGCACGACGGCGCTCGATCCCAGCCAGATCGGCGCGGGCCGTGCCAAGCTCGGCCTCGGCGCGGGCCGGATCGAGATCGGTGGTTTCGCCCGCCTCGTAGCGCTTGCGCAGCAGCGTCAGCGCGTCCTCGCGCAGCTTGATCGTCGCGTTGAGCAGATCCCGGTCGCTATCGAGCGTGCGCAGCGCGAAGTACGCCTGCGCCGTATCGGCCTGCAGCGCGAGCTGCACCGAGCGATACAGGTCTTCGGCGCCCTGCTCGTCGGCGCGTGCTGCATTGACGCTGTTGGCCACGCGGCCGAAGAGATCAAGCTCGTAGTTGGCGATCAGACGCGCCTGGTACACGGTCTGCGGCGGCACCCGCGTGCCATCGGGCAAGCCTTGCGAGGCTGCCGAAAGCTGCGCGCGCGTCGGGCTGAACCCCGCGCTCAATTGCGGATACAGGTCCGCCTCGGTCGCCCCCGTGAAGGCACGCGCCTGCTTCAGACGCGCCGCAGCCGCAGCGAGGTCCTGGTTGTAGGTGTTGGCCGCGTCGATCAGGCGATCGAGATCGGCGTCGCCGAAGACCTTCCACCATTCACCGCGATGCTGGCCTTCGGCCGGTGTCGCGGTCTTCCATTGCGCGCCTTCCGCAGCGGCGGCTTCGGCTTCCTTGAACGTCGATGCGGTGGGCGTCTCGGGCACCTTGTAAGTCGGCGCCAGCGAGCAGCCCGCCAGCACCAGCGCGGCGGCCAGCATACCCAGCTTCGGCAAGACCAGCTTCATTGCGTTATTCATTTTGTTCACCCTTATTCTGCCGATACCACCGGCTGCGACGCCGTTGCAGGCTGCTCAGCCACCTTCCGGCGCTGGCCACGCGTGGCCAGCAAACGCAGCGCCACATAGAAGACCGGCGTCAGGAACAGGCCGAAGAACGTCACCCCCAGCATCCCCGCGAACACGGCCACGCCCATCGCATGGCGCATTTCCGCGCCGGCGCCGGTGGACACCACCAGCGGCACTACACCCATGATGAAAGCGAACGACGTCATCAGGATCGGGCGCAGACGCAGGCGGCTGGCCTCGATCGCGGCCTGCACCACCGTACGGCCGTGATGCTCCAGCTCACGCGCGAACTCGACGATCAGGATCGCGTTCTTCGCGGATAGCCCCACCAGCACGATGAAACCGATCTGCGTGAAGATGTTGTTGTCGCCACGGGTCAGCCACACACCGGTCATGGCGGCCAGCAGGCTCAGCGGCACGATCAGGATCACCGCCAGCGGCAGCGTCAGGCTTTCGTACTGGGCGGCCAGCACCAGGAACACCAGCAACACGCACAGCGGGAAGATCCAGACGCCCGCATTGCCGGCCAGGATGTCCTGGTACGTCAGCTCGGTCCACTCGAAGCCGATACCCTTGGGCAGCGTCTCCGCGGCGATCCGCTCGGCGGCGGCCTGCGCCTGACCCGACGAGAAGCCAGGAGCCGGACCACCATTCATATCGGCAGCCGTGAAGCCGTTGTAGCGGATCACACTGTCGGGGCCGAAGCTCTGCTTGACCTGCACCAGCGACGACAGCGGCACCATCTCGCCACTCACGTTGCGCGTCTTCAGTTGCAGGATGTCCTCTGCATGCTGGCGGAACTGCGCATCGGCCTGCACCTTGACCTGGTACGTGCGACCAAACTTGTTGAAGTCGTTGACGTACGCCGAGCCGAGGTAGGTCTGGAGCGTGTCGAAGACGTCGGTCACGGGCACGCCGAGTTGCTTGGCCTTGGTGCGGTCCAGTTTCACGTCGAGCTGCGGCACGTTCACCTGATAGTTGCTGAAGATGCCGGCCAGTTCGGGCGTGGCGCGCGCCTTGGTCATGAACGCGTTGGTCGCATTGAACAGTTCGTCATAGCCCAGCGCGGCGCGGTCTTCGATCATCATCTTGAAACCGCCGATCGTACCGAGGCCCTGCACCGGCGGGGGCGGGAACACCGCGATGAAGGCGTCCTGGATCGAGCCGTACTGCTTGTTCAGATCGGCCGCGATCGCATTGCCAGACAGCTCCTTGCTCTTGCGCTTGTCGAACGGATCGAGCGTGACGAACACGATGCCGGCGCTCGGGCTGTTGGTGAAGCCGTTGATCGACAGGCCCGGGAATGCCACCGCCGACTCCACGCCCGGATGCTTGAGCGCGATATCCGACATGCGGCGGATCACGTCTTCCGTGCGATCCAGCGTCGCGCCGTCAGGCAGCTTGGCGAAGCTCACCAGGTACTGCTTGTCCTGCGCCGGCACGAAGCCCTTCGGCACCATCTGGAACACGCCCCAGGTTGCCACCAGCATCAGCGCGTACACGCCGAACACCGAGCCCTTGCGACGAATCACACCCTTCACGCCCCGGCCATAGTTGTCCGAGCTGCGGCGGAAGAACTGGTTGAAGCGGACGAAGAACTTGCCGAGCACCTTGTCCATGGCGCGCGTCAGCCAATCCTTCGGCGCGTCGTGGCTCTTGAGCAGCAGCGCGGACAGCGCGGGCGAAAGCGTCAGCGAGTTGAACGCCGAGATGATCGTCGAGATCGAGATCGTCAGCGCGAACTGCTTGTAGAACTGCCCGGTCAGGCCAGTCATGAATGCCAGCGGTACGAACACGGCGATCAGCGTCAGCGCGATGGCGATGATCGGGCCGCTTACCTCGCGCATGGCCTTGTACGTGGCTTCCTTCGGCGACAACCCTTCCTCGATATTCCGCTCGACGTTCTCCACCACCACGATCGCATCGTCCACCACGATACCGATTGCCAACACCAGACCGAACAGGCTCAGCGCGTTGATCGAGAACCCGAACGCGTGCATCAGCCCGAACGTGCCGACGATCGACACCGGCACGGCCAGCAGCGGAATGATCGACGCGCGCCAGGTCTGCAGGAACAGGATCACCACCAGCACCACCAGCGCGATGGCCTCGAACAGCGTGTGCGTCACCGCCTCGATACTGTGGCGCACGAACTGGGTCGGGTCATAGACGATGCTGTAGTCCACGCCCTCCGGCATGTTCGCCTTCAGCTCGGCCATCGTCTTGCGCACATCGTCCGAGATCTGGATCGCGTTCGACCCCGGCGCCTGGAAGATCGGCAGCGCCACGGCGGACTTGTTGTCGAGCAGCGAACGCAGTGCGTACTCGGAGGCACCCAGCTCTACGCGGGCGATGTCCTTGAGGTACGTCACCGCGCCGTCCGGCGAGGTGTTGACGATGATGTCGCCAAACTCTTCCACCGTCTGCAGACGGCCCTGCGCGTTGACCGACAGTTGCAGATCGGTGCCCGGCAGCGAGGGCGACTGTCCGATCACGCCGGCTGCCACCTGCACGTTCTGCTCGCGGATGGCCTTGACCACGTCCGAGGCCGCCAGATGGCGCTCGGCGATCTTGTCGGGGTTCAACCACACACGCATCGAGTAGTCGCCCGAGCCGAACATCTGCACCTGACCGACGCCCTGGATACGCGCCAGGCGGTCCTTGACGTTAATCAGCGCGTAGTTGCGCAGATACGTCATGTCATAGCGATTGTTCGGCGAGACCAGGTGCACCACCATGGTCAGGTCAGGCGAGCTCTTGACCGTGGTGATGCCCAGGCGGCGCACGTCCTCGGGCAGGCGCGGCTCGGCCTGCGAGACGCGGTTCTGCACGAGCTGCTGGGCCTTGTCCGGGTCCGTGCCCAGCTTGAAGGTCACCGTCAGCGTCAGCGTGCCGTCGCTGTTGGCCTGCGAGTTCATGTAGAGCATGTCCTCGACGCCGTTGATCTGCTCTTCCAGCGGCGTGGCCACGGTCTCGGCGATCACCTTCGGGTTGGCGCCCGGGAACTGCGCGCGCACCACCACCGACGGCGGCACCACTTCCGGGTACTCCGAGATCGGCAACTTGAACATCGATATGGCGCCGATCAGGAAGATCAGCACCGATAGCACACCCGCGAAAATGGGGCGGTCGATAAAGAATTTCGAGAGATTCATCTTGGTCTCGGCGAAAACAGCCCCCCCTGGCGGTCCGCTCGCAAGCGGACGCCATTCGATGCCACGAAGGGGGGAAATTGTCTGTGTCTGGCTAGACTGGGTTGCTTAGCTCACGTTGGGCTTGTCGGCCTTCTCTTCCGCTGCCTGCTTGCGGTCCGGCGCGTTGCCTCGCGGTTCGAGCTCGCTGCGGAAGGCCATCGATACCGGCTTCGGCGCAACGGTGTCGCCTGGCCGCACACGCATCAGGCCATTGACGACGATGCTCTCGCCCGGCTTCAAGCCCTTGCGGATCACACGCAGCCCTTCATACGTCGGCCCGAGTTCGACTTCGCGATACGTGAGCTTGTTGGCCTGATCCACCACGAGCACGAACTTCTTGCCCTGGTCCGTGCCGATGGCGCGATCGTTGATCAGCACAGCCGGATGCGGCGTGCCGCCACCGAGCTTGATCTTCGCGTACAGGCCCGGCAGCAGGCGGCCATCTTCATTGGCGAAGATCGCCCGCACGCGGATCGTGCCGCTGCGCGTATCCAGCCGGTTGTCCACCGAGTGGATTTTGCCTTCGTGCGGGGTGTTGTCCTCGTTGGCCAGCCCCAGGAACACCGGCAGATCATTCTTGCCGCCGCTGGCGCCCGGCGCCGTGTAGCGCAGGTAGCTCTGCTCGTCGACGTCGAAGCTCGCGTACACCGGCGACACGGACACCACCGTGGTCAGCGCCGGGGACGCCGCGCCGGCGGCCACCAGGTTGCCCACCGTGATCTCTGCGCGCGACACCTTGCCCGACACCGGCGCGACGATGCGCGTGTAGCTCAGGTTCAGCTTCGCCACTTCCAGCGCCGCCTGTGCGCCGCGCACGTCGGCCGACATCTCGCTGGCGGCGTTGATCCGCTCATCGAACTCGCGGCGCGAGATCGCGTTGTCGTCCAGCAGGCGCTGGGCGCGGGCTTTCTCGGTCTGCGCAAGTGACGCGCGTACCTGCGCCGCTGCCAAGGCGGCTTCGGCACGTGCCACTTCGGCGGCATACGGACGCGGATCGATCGTGAACAACGGATCGCCCTTCTTCACGATCGAACCCTCGCGGAAGTGCACGGTTTCGATCGTGCCGGAAACACGCGGACGGATCTCCACACGGTCCACCGCTTCGATGCGGCCGGAGAATTCATCCCATTCGGTGATGGTCTTGCCGACCGCCGCGGACACTTCCACCGCCGGTGCCGGCGGCGGAGTATTGGCCTGTGCTTCCCCGCCGTGCCAGGGACGCAGAACCGAGGTTGCCACGCCGGTGCCCAGGATTGCCACGATGGCAATCGCAATCAGCGTGCGTCGAGACTGTTGATTCATTTTTCTTCACTCCGTGATTCGTCGGGTTTCTTCAACTGGAAAAGCAAAAATCGAGGCCGAACGCCGCCCGCCGAGCCGAGTGGCCCGGAAATCGGGAATACGGGGGTGTTCCCGTCCGGTCAGGACGGGATTGCTGCTGCCAGCCTCAAAGGGCGCTGGCCGTTGAATCCGATACCGTCATGCTCCCGGTATCGGCCGGTGTTCGGACCGGTTACGAGGCGTCGTCGGCCTTTGCGAAACAATCGCGCAGGAACCGCGCACCTTCTTCGACCCATGCCTGACACTTCTCATGGGACTGTTCCACCCCGTCGCCGCAGGCGCCGGGCATGATCAGGGCCCTGGCCGATATTCCGGCCTTGGCCAGCTTCGCGGCGAAGGCTTCACCTTCGGCACGCAAGGCGTCTTGTTCCGCCACCTGCACCAGCGTGGCAGGCAGGCCGGACATCCGCGATGCCAGCGCCGGCGCCGCGTACGGGTGCACGCTGTCGGCCGGTGTCGGCAGGTATTCGCGATAGTTGCAGGCCAGGCGGCGCAGCATTTCCATCGGCACCTGACGCGTCGAAGACATCGCCGACAGGCACGGGTCCGTAACGGGGCGGATCAGCCACTGGCCCGCCGGCTGCGGCAGGCCGCGATCCCGCAGCATCTGCGCCGTGGCAATCGCCAGGTTGCCGCCCGCCTCTTCGCCGACCAGCGCGAAGCGCAGCTTGTCGACCTTGAGCTTCTTCGCCTGCTTCAATACCCACGTCACGGTGGCCACGGCGTCCTCGGGCGCGGCCGGGAACGGATTTTCGGGCGCCAGCGAGTATCCCGGGGTCACCACCACGGCCGGGACCGACTCCGCCAGATCCCGCGCCAGTTCCTTGGCTGCCTCGACGTCACCTTCGACAAAACCACCGGCATGGAGATACACCAGCCATGGCAAGGTTGCCGAGCCTGCGCTCAACGGCCAATAACCTGCGGGGTAACACACGCAGACCTTGATCTCCCGATCGCCACTGACGACCATATGCTGCACCACGTACGGTTCGCCCTGTTCTGCGGCCGGTTGCACGGCGGAACTACGGGCTGTGGTGGTCTTGGTCATGGCGTTCAGGCGACCGGCATGGGTCGTCGATACTGTGTTGCGATGCATCGAATTATGGTGATTGACGATGATGGGATAAAGCGAGCTATTGCCAACGCACTATTTCTGAGTTGGAATAATCGCTGAAGTGAAACCACATGCTTGGCAAGGTCACCCAAAATGTGATTCACTCCGGTCCTTTGGTGCCGCGCAGTTTGGGGAAACATGCGCGTCCACCACGCCCCCAGCCTCCACCCGTCCCCGCTCCGGCCTCCACTGGCGGACCGCCGGCAGCAAACCCAGGCCGCGCACTTGACATGCAGCGGACCCATTCCCGCCAGACATCCTTCTGAACGCAAGCTAGCTCGTACTTCTTTCGAAAGCTTCTCAATCATGGATCGTCTTGTTTCCATGCAGGCATTCACGCGGGTGGTGGATGTCGGCAGCTTTGCGCGTGCGGCGGAGTCATTAGACCTGCCAAAGGCCACCCTCACCCGCCTGATCCAGAATCTGGAAACCCATCTGGGCGTCAAGCTGCTGCATCGGACAACGCGCCGCATCAGCGTGACGACCGATGGCGCTGCCTACTACGAACGCTGCGTCCGTATCCTGGCCGACGTCGAGGAAGCGGAACAATCGCTTACGCGACACAACAACTCGCCGCGCGGCACGCTATGCGTCGACACCACGAGCGGGCTCGCGCAGATGGTGCTGCTGCCGCACCTGCACGACTTCTTCAAGGCTTATCCCGACCTGAAGCTCGAGCTGACCATCAATGGCAAGCCGATCGATCTGCTCAAGGAAGGCGTGGACGTGGTGCTGCGCGTTGGCGCGCTCGACGAGTCGATGGTGGCGCGACGCATCGGTCAGTTGAAGCTGGCGTTCTATGCGTCGCCGATCTATCTGCGTCGCGTTGGCACGCCGCAGAATCTGACCGAGCTGGCACAGCACAAGGCGGTCAACTTCCTGTCCAACCGCACCGGCCGTGAAATGCCCTGGCCGTTGTCGCGCGGCGGCGAACGCACCGAGGTGTTGCTGCCATCGGCCATTTCGACCAACGATGCCGATGTCTACATGGCCTGCGCGCTTGAAGGCCATGGCATCGCCCGCATCTCGCGCGCGATGGCCGAACCGTACGTCAACAGCGGCCGGTTGGTCGAGGTGATGAGCGACTGGCAGACGGATGAATTGCCGATCTCGGCGATGTACCCGCAGAACCGGCATCTGTCGGCCAAGGTGCGGGTCTTCGTGAACTGGGCGGCGGAACTGTTCTCGCGCCATCCGCATTTCGGCGCGGCCCCGCAGGCGGTAGCGGCGTAGTTGTCACCGCCTGCTTGTTCCCTCTCCCGTTAGCACGGGAGAGGGAACCTTGCCGCAGCATTCGATACGCTCAGTTCTTTCCGATCTCCTGCAGCATCCGCGTCATCAGATACAGACGGGGCACGATCGAATCGAGCTCCACGTATTCGTCGCGAGCGTGGTACCCGAAGCCAGACAGGCCGAAGCTCTCCAGCACCACCGCCTTGCCCGACCGCCCCGCATAGCCAGCGTCCGTGCCGCCACCCGTGCCGGGGATCAGCAGCAGCGAGCGGCCGTCGAGTTCCGCATAGACCTGCTGCGCGCGTTTGGCCAGGTCCTTCGCGCGGGCGTCAGCCACATAGGCGGGCCGGCCCTCTTCCATCGTCACCGTGGTCTGCGTATCGGGAACCAGGTGACCCGCGTTGACCTTCTCCTGCAGCGCGGTCTGCAGCTTCTGCGCGGCACCATTGGCCGTGACACGCACATCGCCATACGCACTGGCCAACTCGGGGATCTGGTTGCCCACGTCGCCGCCCTTGGCCATGGTCCAGTTCAGTTGAGAGCCGGGCACCGACTTGGCCACATCACGCGTCTGCTGCAACTGATAGGCCAGTTCGATCAGCGCATTGCGACCCAACTCCGGCGCCGCGCCGGCGTGCGACGAGCGGCCCTTGACCTGCATCGTTGCAGTCGCCGTGCCGGCAGCGCCCAGCAGCAGCGACTCCGACTTGGCGACAGACTTGGCCACGTTCGGCTCGCAGGACAGCACCACGTCCTGCTGATCGGCCAGCGCCGCAATCGTTTCGCCCGATCCGCCCGAACCGACTTCCTCGTCGGCGTTGAACAGCACGGTCAGTTGCGCGTAGTCCTTCCATCCTTGCGCCTTGAGGATTTCCAGCGAATGCAGGACCACCGCAATGCCGCCCTTGTCGTCGGCGATGCCGGGACCGTAGAGGCGGTTGCCGTCCTCACGGATCGGCTGCGTCTTGAGGATACCGGCCGGATAGACCGTATCCATATGGGCAATCAACATGATCTTGCGCTTGCCCGTACCGGTCAGCGTCGCCTTGACGATCGGGCTCTTGCCCGAGCTTGCCGGCACACGCTCCACCTTGGCGCCCAACGCCTGGAGCCGCTTCGACGTGTAGTCCGCCATGCGGTCGAGCCCTTCGATATTGGCGCTGCCCGACTCTATCGACACCATGTCCTTGAGGGACTGCACCACGGCCGGCTGGGCGGATCGCGCGGCATCGAGCAACCCGGTATCGGCGCCGGCAGCCACGGCGGCATTGCAGACCACGGCAGCAGCAGCGGCGATGGCAAGGTGGCGAAGGGAAAGCAGCATGACGTCTCCTGTTCTGATGGAAGCCTCAAATGTAGCCCTTGCGATATCTCGCGGGGAGGCTCAATATCGCCATTCCCAAAGCCGATCCCGCCACAGCCCGTTCGCTCCTCGCCTTTCCCCTTCTTTCTCCCTTTTTCGTCCTTCTCGTCCTTCTCGCCCCCACGCATGGCCGATCCCGCTACCACGTCCAATCACCCCCTGCACGTCAAGCTGCTATGGCTGCCCGATGCGATGCCCGGCACGCTGTTCGGCGCGCTCGACGTGCTGCGCACGGCGGCCGGCGTCGCCCAATTGCAGCGGCCTGGCGAATCGAATCTGCTGACGTGGGAAATCATCGGAGGCAATGGCCGGGCACTGCCCGCGCCGCTGCCTGGCCTGCAGGCGGTACCCGCCCGGCGTGGCCAGCGCCATGGCCGGACGCTGATGATCGTGCCCGGGCTGATGGCCCACAGCGCGCCGCATCTGAGCGAGATGGTCACGAACGATACCGTCACGCAACGTACGATCGCGCGTCATGTGGACGCAGGGGGCTGGCTGGCTGCCATCTACTCGGGCATGGTTTACCCGCTTGCGCTGGGCCTGCTCGACGGCGCGCGATGCGGGGCGCCATGGATGTTCCAGAGCTCGCTGGCACAGCGATTCCCGGGTTGCGACCTGTCTTCGGACGAGCCGATAGGCCTGCACGAGCGCGTGTTCCATTGCGTCGCCCCGGCGCTGTTGACCGAATTCATGCTTCGCGTGCTGGGCCATCTGCACGACCCCGACCTCGCGCAGACCGTCTCGCGCTTGCTGCTCTATCAGCAGGAACGCCAGCAATGGGTGCCGGAACTGGTTTCGCAACGCTGGCTCGGTAAAACCACGGACAGCCCGGTGTATCGCGCCATTGGCTGGCTTCAGGCCCACGTCGACGAGCCATACCGGCTTGGCGCCGTGGCCGAGGCGGCAGCCGTCAGCGAGCGGACGCTGCTGCGCCATTTTCGGCAGGTCACCGGGCAGACGCCGCTCGACTACCTGCACCGGCTGCGCGTGGAACGCGCGCGCATGTTGCTCGAAGTCACGCTGCACGGCACGCAGGCCATCGCCGAAGCGTGCGGCTACAGCGATGCCGCGGCGTTCCGGCGGCTGTTTCAGCGCGCCATGCAGATGTCGATGTCGGAGTACCGCACGCGCTTTGCGTTGCGCACGCGCCGCCGTTACTGGCGTGTAGAAGGCCAGGCGGCGCGACGTGGCCGCGCCGCGCCGCAGACGTGAAGTGTCCCGCGATGAATCGCCGGAACCGTTAACTGCTCAGGGCGATGTGATTGATGACGTTTTCCACGCCGTGCACATACCAGGCGTCCCGTTCGACTTGCCTGCGCGCGCCATCGCTGGACGCGTAGCCGTCGAGCGTCACCACACGGCGATCCGTACGCACACTGATGCGAGCTGCGTCGACGAACGGGTCGGTTTCCAGCACCAGCCGCAATGCCTCGGAGATCTCCTCGTCGCTATCGGCTTCGGCCGGCGCAATCACGATGTCATTGATCACGCAGCGGCAGCCGCGTGACCACCAGGCCAGCACGCCGGCCAGCCGCATGTGCGACAGGCTGATCACCTGCCCGTTGAGCGTGACCGCGCCGTCATGCACGGAGACCTCCAGCCAGCCGCTGCGCTCACCCACCGCTTCGCGCACGGGTTCGAGCTGGCCCTTGACCCGCGCGCAGATCTTGCAGTTCCGGAAATCAATCGCGCTCCGCAGTCGCTCGCAGACCGCCGCACGTACCTCGCCGTCACCAATCGGTGTGCCGCCGTTGGCAATGCGCAGGTGATCGATCACCATCGTGACGCCGTCCACACGCCGCAACTGGGCCGCGGTACGGGTCTTGTCGACAATATCGGCAACTTCGCCTTCGAGAATCAGCGCGCCGTCGGACAGGCGCAGGTTGATGGTGGGATGGAGATGGTGGCCTTGATATGGCACATGAGCCAACGCGGCTCGTGCCAGCGTCAGCACCGCTTCGCTACTATGCATGATGTCAATCTCCCCATTTGGCGTGGAGATGGTGGGATGCGTGCCCCTGCCTGCAAGCACGTGTAGCGCGTCGGCCGGGGACATCCGGCGGAAGTCCCCGCGTCCGCCTAGGCATTATAGGAAGCGCCCCGCCGCATCACCGCGCATCACCACGCGTATGGCGCGCGCATATTGACCCGTGACACCTTAGCGTGGACGATACGCGGCAGACCGGCTCTCAGGAGCGCCCGCATGTGCACGAACTACGCCCCCGTCCAGCAGCGAATCCTGCGTGAAATCTTCGGTGTGGAGCCACCTCCGGGGATCTACCCGCAGGAAACCTGGCCCGACTACGCCGCGCCGATCGTCCACGCCGCCCCGGACGGACCACGACAGTGCGCATTGGCCACCTTCGGCATGGTGCCGCGCAAGCGTACCCCACCCGGTGGCCGCCGCTACGATACGACCAACGCACGCAGCGAGACCGTCGGCGAAAAGCCCACGTTCGCGCCTGCCTGGCGGCACGGTCAGCTTTGCCTGGTACCCGCGAGCGCGTTCTACGAATATGCGTACCCCGAGGACGGCACGCCCGAGCACCCGGGCAAGGCGGAGCGCTGGAAGATCTGGCTACCCGACGCCCCCGCCTTCGGCATCGCCGGGCTCTGGCGGACGTGGCCCGACCAGACCCTGTCCTTCACGATGCTCACGATCAACGCGGAGACCCATCCAGTGTTGCGCCGGATGCACCGGCCGGGCGCCGAAAAACGCTCGATCGTGATCGTCCCGGCGTCCGACTGGGACGACTGGCTGCATTGCCGCAACCCGGAGCTGGCCCGCAGCTTCCTGCGTCTTTACCCCGCGGAAAGCATGGCAACCGCGCCAGATCCCATTGTGAGAGTGACAACAGACAAGACTGCCCGCGCGTCGAAAGACGTGGACGGCCCCGGCGAGGGTTCCACCCCCTGATGCCATCGCCCAAACGGGTGATGCGAGCGCCCTACTGAGTGAGGGTGTCGGATGTAGCCGTACCTGACCATACTGGCCCGCACCAGCCATCAGAGCTGTCCAACAGGTCAGAACAATATGAATTCGGTCACTTTTGTCGGTTACGGTCTTGCGTTCCTCATCGCGGTGATCATCGCCGCGCGCTGGATCTATCTCCATCATCCTGCCCTGCGGGACAGTAACCTCGATCCGCCCAGGAAATCGCCGGGAAACAAGCCAGCAGCCACCGGCCCGGAAGTACTCGACACCGCTACCCGTCCACTGCCGCGCGACTGATACTCGCCCCGGCCGGGAACTGTGGCCGCCCTTCGTTGCCAGAATATCTCTTGCGCGCGCGCCGTCTGGCGTGCACGCTGTGCTTCTGCACGCCACAAAAAGAAAGGAACACAAGGGATGGCAACTTCCAACAAGCTGCCGGCTTGGACCGTCTGGTCCCCGCTGGCTGCCTGGGCAGCGTTCGGCCTGGGCCTTCTATTGACGGGACAGTCGTGGATGATCGCGGTGATGGCCGTGGCCCTGGCGGGCGCGGTATTTTCCGCAGTGCACCATGCCGAGGTCGTCGCCCACAAGGTCGGCGAGCCGTTCGGCACCTTGGTGCTTGCGATTGCCGTGACGGTGATCGAAGTGGCGCTGATCGTGTCGGTGATGCTGTCTTCCGGGCCGGAAAAGGCCGGCCTCGCCCGTGACACGGTGTTCGCGGCGGTCATGATCATCTGCAACGGGATCGTCGGGGTCTGCCTGTTCGTCGGCGGCCTGCATCACCGCGAACAGGCGTTTCAGGCGCCCGGCGCCAATGCCGCGATGGCCATCCTGGTCGCCCTGCTCGGCCTGACCATGGTGCTCCCTAACTTCACCAGTTCGACGCCGGGCCCCATGCTGTCCCCGTCGCAACTCGCCTTCGCGGGCGCCATGTCGCTGGTGCTCTACGGCAGCTTCGTGTTCGTGCAGACGGTGCGGCACCGCGACTACTTCCTGGTGGAAGGCAGCAGCGACGAGAACGAGCATGCGCCGCCGCCTCCGGTGCGCGTCGCGGTAGTCAGTGGCGTGCTGCTGGTCGTCTGCCTGGTGGCCGTGGTGGCGCTGGCCAAGCTGCTGTCCCCATCGGTGGAAGCGGCAGTATTAGGTGCCGGGCTGCCTCCTGCCGTGGTGGGTGTGGTGATTGCGGCGCTGGTGCTACTGCCTGAAGGGCTGGCCGCGTTGCGCGCGGCACGTTCGGACCGGATTCAGACCAGCCTCAACCTTGCGCTCGGCTCCGCGCTGGCCAGTATCGGCCTGACGATTCCGACCGTGGCGGCCGTGTTCATCATGCTCAGCCGGCCGCTTGAACTCGGGCTCGGCCCCAAGGAAATGGTCCTGCTGTTCCTGACCATGATCGTCGCCTCGCTGACGCTGGGCATGGGACGGACCACGATCCTCCAGGGCGTGGTGCACATGGTGATCTTCGCCGCGTATCTGTTCCTGACGATCGTTCCGTAAGGGTACGGTCTTCGGTACGGTCTTTCGCCCCACTCCCATATATGGAAGCGGGGCGAAACGCGACGGTTTACTTCTGCCGCAGGAATCCGATCACGGCATTCCCAAACGCCTCGGGCAGTTCCCAGTTGGACAGGTGAGCGGCAGCCAGCTCCAGATACTCCGCGCCCGGAATCGCCCGGGCGACCTCCTGGCCCTGGGCCGCGGTAGTGGCCAGGTCCTGCTCGCCGGCAATCACCAGCACCGGCGCCTGAACACCCGGCAGCAATCCACGCAGATCAGCGTCGCGCACGGCCGCGCAGTTGGCAACATAGCCTTCGGCGCTGGTACCCGTCAGCATCCGCCGCACCGGCTCGTACTCGTCGCGACGCGTGAGCACGTAGTGATCGGTGAACCAGCGAGCCAGCACGCCGTTGACGATAGCCGCCATGCCATCGCGCCGCACGGTCTCGATCCGGGTGTTCCACACCGACTCTGGGCCGATCAGCGCGGCGGTGTTCGCCAGCACAAAACGTCCGAAACGCCCCGCGTGATGGCGCGCCAGGTACATTCCCGTCATGCCGCCCATCGACAGACCGCAGAAGTGCGCGCGCTCGATGCCGGCATGATCCATGATCGCGATCACGTCTTCAGCAAGTTCGCGCATCCCGAACGACGACGATGGCAAGGCTGAACGCCCGTGGCCGCGCGTGTCATAGCGCAGCACCCGGTAGTGCGCGGTCAGCGCCGCCATCTGCGGCCCCCACATGTCGAGCGTGGTGCCCAGAGAATTGGACATCACCAGCACCGGCTTGTCGGCGGCGCCCTCAATCACGTAATGGAGCCTGCGCGTCGGTTCAGTCGGCATGAATGCCCTTCTCGCGAATGAGCGTGCCCCACTTGGCTGTTTCCTTGGCCAGGTGGTCCTTCAGCGCGGCTGGCGTGCTGCCGATCGGCTCGGCGCCGATGCCTGCCAGGCGCTGCTGCACGGACGGCTTCTTCAGGGCATCGAGCTTGGCCTTGTTCAGCGTGTCGATGACGGGCTGCGGCGTCTTGGCCGGCACGAATGCCGCGAACCACGGCGACAATTCATAGCCAGGCAGCCCCGCTTCGGCCACCGTCGGTACATTGGGCAATGCCGACGACCGCTTGCTGGTGGTGACGGCGATCGCTGTCAGCTTGCCGCTGTCGATATGCGGCTTGGCCGAGGTGATGCTGTCGAACATGTAGTCCACCTGGCCACCGAGCAGATCGGTCATCGCAGGGCCCGATCCCTTGTACGGGATATGGAGCATGTCCACATGGGCCATCGAGGTGAACAGTTCGCCCGCCAGGTGGATCGACGTACCGTTGCCGGCCGACGCATACGTGTACTTGCCCGGCCTGGCCTTGGCGCTCGCGATGACTTCGGCCACGGTCTTGACTGGCGTCTTGGCCTTGTTGGCCACCAGCACGTTGGGCACCACGGCCAGCAGCGACACCGGCGCGAAATCCTTGACCGGATCGTAGCTGAGCTTGCCGTACAGCGCGGGGTTCACGGCCATGCCGTTGGCGACGATGATCAGCGTGTAGCCGTCTGCCGGCGAGCGGGCCACCATTTCGGCGCCGATGTTTCCGCCCGCGCCGGGACGGTTTTCGACCACGATCGCCTGGCCAAGCGTCTTCGACATGTCTTCGCCCAGCGTGCGGGCGATGTTGTCCATCGCGCCGCCGGCCGGGAACGGCACGATCCAGCGGATCGGGTGGTCAGGATAGGCCGCGTGTGCGGGGGCGGCGGCCGCGAACAGCATCGTGGCAGCGAGGGCGGCCGACAGAACGTTCGACCGTTGCAGCAAGGACTTCATTGTCTCCATTCCTTCTTGTGAGCGCGCCGATCAGCGGATCGACGACGGGTGCTTGGCCAGTGGCGTGACGTGGATCTTCATGTACGGGAACAGCGGCAGCGCCGACAGCAGCGTGTGCAGTTCATCGTTCGACTCTACGTCGAACAGGCTGTAGTTGGCGTACTCGCCCACCACGCGGTACAGCGCCTGCCATTTGCCCTGGCGCTGCAGGTCTTGTGAGTAGGCCTTCTCGCGTGCCTTGATCTCATCGGCCTCGGCAGCCGGCAAATCATGCGGAATCTGAACGTCCATCCTGACGAGAAACAGCATTGGGGTCTCCTTGTTCTTGAAGGATGCGGTTAGGTGGTGGGCCAATCAGGCAATCAGGCGGACTTGCGACGATAGTGCGCAAGCTTGTCTTCGTCGATTGCCAGACCCAGCCCCGGACCCTGCGGCAGATGCAGCGAGAAGTCCTTGAACACAGGGCGCTCGACAACGATATCGTCCTTCACCAGCAGCGGGCCGAACAATTCCGTGCCCCATGCCAGTTGCGGCAGCGTGCAGAAGCCGTGCGCCGCGGCGATTGTGCCGACGCTGCCTTCGAGCATCGTGCCGCCGTAGAGCGCGATACCTGCCGCATCGCCCACAGCCGCAGTCCGCAACATGCCGAAGATGCCACCGGACTTGGCAATCTTCAGCGCGAACACATCGGCGGCGCCCAGGCGCGCCAGTTCCATTGCATCCTCGGGGCCCGTCACGGCTTCGTCGGCCATGATCGGCACCACGAAACGGGCGGCCAGACGCGCCAGCGCCGTGCGTTGCTCGCGCGGCGTCGGTTGTTCGATCAGGTCAATGCCGGCCGCTTCGAGCATGGCAATGCCGGTGGCGGCATCGGCTTCGTTCCAGGCCTGGTTCACGTCCACCGTCACGCGGGCGCGATCGCCCAGCGCGCGCTTGATCGCCGAGACATGCGCCACGTCCTCACGCACGCTGCGGCGACCGATCTTGAGTTTGAACGTGTTGTGGCGGCGTTCCCCCAGGAAGCGCTCGGCTTCCTCAATATCGCGTGCGGTATCACCGCTGGCCAGTGTCCAGAGCACCGGCAGCGTGTCGCGCACCGCGCCACCCAGCAGCGTGGCCAGCGGCACGTCCAGACGCTTGCCCTGCGCGTCGAGCATGGCCGATTCCAGCGCCGACTTGGCAAACCGGTTGCCGCGCGCGACCTTGTTCAGGCGCGCCATCGCGGCGTGGACATTGGTGGCGTCCTGACCGACCAGTGCCGGCGCCAGGTAGGTATCGATCGTCAGCTTGATGCCCTCGGGACTTTCGTCGCCGTATGACAGGCCGCCGATGGTAGTGGCCTCACCGATGCCCTCGATCCCGTCGCTGCAGCGCAGCCGCACAATCACCAGCGTCTGCTGCTGCATCGTGGCCATGGCCAACTGATGCGCCCGGATCGTGGGCAGATCGACCAGAATGGCCTCGATGGAAGAAATCGTCGCTGTCATACCCGCTGTCATACCTTTTCCATGCAAATTAGTCTCGTGCACGGAGTATGTACCTTGACTTGCTAGGCGTCCAAGACCGAAGATGTCTCATTCCATACCTTTTCGGTATGCCAGGATTCTCGCCTCTCTCCTTCCTGCGGGAGAGAGGAAAACCCACCGTGATCGCCATCACCATGGAACTCCGCCACCTCCGCTACTTCCAGACGGTTGCCCAGGAACTCAACGTGACACGGGCGGCCGAAAGGCTTCATATGGCACAACCGCCACTTTCCCGACAAATCCGCCAGTTCGAGGAAGAAGTCGGCGTGGCGTTGTTCGATCGTGTCGGGCGGGGCCTGAGGCTGACCGAAGCGGGCCGTTTCCTGCTCGAGCAGTCGCTGCAACTGACGCAGCGACTGGAGGAGACGCTGGAGAGCACGCGGCGCATCGGCCGCAACGAAAAGCGCTGGTTCGGCATCGGCTTCGTTCCGTCGGTGCTGTACGGGGTGCTGCCGGAGCTGATCCGCGAACTGCGTGGCGACGATAGCCAGGTGGAGGTCGGCCTGACCGAGATGATCACGGTACAGCAACTCGAAGCGCTCAAGTCCGGGCGGATCGATCTGGCCTTCGGGCGTCTCACGTTCAACGACCCGGCGATCGTCCACCAGGTGGTGATGGCCGAATCGCTGGTGGCGGCGATCCCGGGCACGGCGCCCACCCCCAGCGCTCCTTTCGATGCCGACGCGCTGGCCCGACAGCCGCTGATCCTCTATCCTGCCCGGCCACGGCCAAGCTACGCCGATCATGTGCTGTCGCTGTTCCGCGGCCAAGGGTTGCAGCCCCGCGTGGTGCAGGAGGCCAACGAACTGCAGACTGCGCTCGGCCTCGTCGCCGCCGGGCTAGGTATCACGCTCGTGCCGTCCTCGGTGCAGCGCCTGCATCGTGACGATGTGCGCTATGTGCCGATCAACGCTCCGGGCTTCGTCTCACCCGTGATCATGAGCTACCGCTCGGGCGACACCTCGCCGTACCTGGCCCGCGCGATCGCATGGGTCCTGCAGCAAGCGTAGTCACTCCTGGGCCGGCGGAATGTACTCCATGCCGATTTCCTCGTAGAGCCGGTAGATCATGTCCAGCATCGCACGCAGGTCCTCGGATTCGTCCAGTGTGCGCATGCTCATGATGATCGGCGACACCAGCTTCGCATCATCAAGCTCAACGTAGGTCACATCGTCACGCTTGAGGCCGTAAACGCTGCTGGGTACCACTGAGATGCCCTCACCCATCGCCACCAACCCCAGCGCGATCTGCAACTCGCGTACCTCGTGGATGCGGCCCGGACGCAACGCGCGGTCGTGAAACGCCGCCAGCACCTGGTCGGCAAAACTCGGGCGTGGCGCCTTCGGGAAGATGATCAGCGTATCTTCGAGCAGATCCGGCAACGCCAGCATCTTCCTGCCGATCGACAGCGGATGCCCCACCGGCAAGGCCACAATCATGCGTTCCTCGCGCAGCACCACACGGCGGACGGCCGGGTCTTCGTGCCGGATGCGGCCAAAGCCCACATCGATGCGCCCTTCCTTGAGTGCCTTGATCTGGTCCATCGTCGACATCTCGTGCAGCGTCAGTTCGATCTCGGCGTGTTCGGTCCGGAAGCGGCGGATGATGCGCGGCAACATGCCGTAGAGCGTGGAGCCCACGAAGCCGATCGACATCGCCCGTTCGATCTTGCCAACCCGGCGCATCATCGCCTCAAGTTCGGTGGTCTGCGCCAGCAGTTGCAGGGCGTGGGTGTAGAAGAAGCGCCCGGTATCGGTCAGCTTGAGCGGCCGGGCGTTGCGCTCGAACAGCAACACGCCCAGCGACTCCTCCAGTTGCTGGATCTGGCGCGACAGCGGGGGCTGGGCGATATGCAGCCGCTCCGCGGCGCGCGTGAAGTTGCGCTCCTCGGCCACGGCCACGAAGTACCTCAAATGTCTCAATTCCAACGCTATACCTCACAGGTATCGTCCGGATACTCAATCAGTCTTGGACTGCCCAAACACCCCTGAACTATGCTCCGCAACAAGTCGGACGGCAATCCTCGATACGGGTTTATACCCACAGAGCATTAACCAACCGATCATTCGACCCCCACCAAAGAGACATTTCGGAGTGAGACATGACGCACGCTGACATCGAAGCGCTGGTAAAGCAGTTCCTCGTACACACCGCCACGCAAGGCACCCCGGACGCACGCGTGCAACAGGTCGTGGTACGGCTGACCACCGATCTGTTCAAGGCGATCGAGGATCTGGATCTGAGCGCCACCGAGGTCTGGAAGGGCATCGAGTATTTCGCCGAGGCAGGCGCCACCCACGAGCTGGGCCTGCTGGCCGCCGGCCTGGGTCTGGAGCGATTCCTGGACATCCGCGCCGACGAGGCGGAAGCCCGCGCGGGCCTGACCGGCGGCACACCGCGCACGATCGAAGGCCCCCTGTATGTGGCCGGCGCGCCCAAATCCACCGGCTTCGCACGGCTCGACGACGGCACGGAGGACAACAAAGGCGAGGTGCTGTTCATGCAGGGCACGGTCTACGACACCGACGGCAAGCCGCTGGCCGGCGCGAAGGTCGAGGTATGGCACGCCAACCTGCTTGGCAACTACTCGTTCTTCGACAAGAGCCAGTCCCACTTCAACCTGCGCCGCACGATCGTCACCGATGCCAACGGCCGCTACCAGTTCCGCAGCATCGTGCCGATGGGCTATGGCTGCCCGCCCGAGGGCACGACGCAGCGCCTGCTGAACCTGCTGGCCCGCCACGGCCGCCGCCCCGCACATATTCACTTCTTCGTATCCGCCGCCGGCCATCGCAAGCTGACCACGCAGATCAACATCGATGGCGACGAGTACCTGTGGGATGACTTCGCCTTTGCCAGCCGCGATGGTCTGGTGCCGGCGGTCGAGCGCGTCGGGGACGCCGCGCGGCTCGACAAGCATGGCGTGAGCAAGCCGTTCGCCTCGATCGACTTCGACTTCCGCCTGTTGCGCGAGGCCACCGACGCCCCGGCCGCCGAAGTGGACCGCATGCGCGCTGCCGCCTGAGGCCAGCGCCAAGGGTCACCGCGCAAGACCGCCCAAGACCGCCTGAGACCGCAGAAAGCGATCTGATTCGCCGGGACGCGCCACCACCGCGCGTCCCGGCCCCTTCCCCGCCGCTCTGGCAGGAGACCACCATGATCCCGATCCATCTGGATACGGGGGCGGGCCCCGCTCGTCCCCAGCATCAGCCCAACCGCCTGGAGAACCTTGCCCAGTTCCTGGTCGAAGACAAGACCACCGGCGACTATCGGCTGCACCGCAGCGCGTTCACGGACGAGGCGCTGTTCGAACTCGAGATGCAGCACATCTTCGAGGGCAACTGGATCTACCTGGCGCACGAAAGCCAGATCCCGAACAACAACGATTACTACACGACGCATATCGGCCGCCAGCCGATCGTGATCGCGCGTAATCGCCAGGGCGAACTAAACGCATTCATCAACGCGTGCAGCCATCGTGGCGCCATGTTGTGCCGGCACAAGCGCGGCAACAAGGCCACATACACCTGCCCATTCCACGGCTGGACATTCAACAACAGCGGCAAGCTACTCAAGGTCAAGGACCCCGAACAGGCCGGCTATCCGGAATGCTTCAACAAGGAGGGGTCCCACGACCTGAAGAAGCTGGCGCGCTTTGCCAACTATCGCGGCTTCCTGTTTGGCAGCCTCAACGCCGATGTGCCGCCGATCGAGCAGTTCCTGGGCGATGCCGCGCGCATCATCGACATGATCGTCGACCAGTCGCCCGATGGCTTGGAGGTGCTGCGTGGCTCGTCGACATACACGTTCGCCGGCAACTGGAAGCTGCAGGCCGAGAATGGCGCCGATGGCTACCATGTGTCCGCCGTGCACTGGAACTACGCCGCCACCACAAGCCACCGCAAGCAGCAGAACGAACGCGAGGACAAGATCCGCGCGATGGATGCGGGCAAGTGGGGTCAGCAAGGCGGCGGCTTCTACGCGTTCGATCACGGCCATATGCTGCTGTGGTCGCGCTGGGCCAACCCGGAAGATCGCCCGAACTTCGCCCGTCGCGACGAGTTCGCACAACGCTGTGGCGAGGAGCGCGCCGACTGGATGATCCAGAACTCGCGCAACCTGTGCCTGTACCCCAATGTCTACCTGATGGACCAGTTCGGCTCGCAGATCCGCCTGCTGCGCCCGCTGTCGGTGGACCGCACCGAAGTCACGATCTACTGCATCGCCCCCAAGGGCGAATCGGACGAGGCCCGCGCGCGCCGCATCCGCCAGTACGAGGACTTCTTCAACGTCAGCGGCATGGCCACGCCCGACGACCTCGAGGAGTTCCGCGCCTGCCAACAGGGCTACGCGGGCCAGGCACTGGCCTGGAACGATATGTGCCGGGGCGCCACGCACTGGATCGACGGGCCCGACGACGCAGCAAAGCGCATCGGTCTGAATCCGGTGATGAGCGGGCTGCGTACCGAGGATGAAGGGCTCTATACCGTACAGCACCGCTACTGGCTGGAGACGATGAAGCGGGCCGTGGCACAGGGAGATGCAGCATGAGCGCCGCCATCCCCATGAGCGATGTCTCGGCCTTTCTCTACCGCGAGTGCCGCCTGCTCGACGACGAGCAATGGGATGAATGGCTGACCTGCTATCACCCCGAGGCGCGATTCTGGATGCCTTGCTGGGATGACGACGGCAAGCTCGTCACCGATCCGGAACGAGAGATTTCGCTGATCTTCTATCCGAACCGGCAGGGGCTGGAAGACCGCATCTTCCGCATCAAGACCGAGCGGTCGAGCGCGACGATCCCTGACACGCGCACGAGCCACAACCTGAGCAATATCGAAATCGAGTCGACCGACGGACATCTGGCCACGGTGCGCTTCAACTGGCACACGCTCGCGCATCGCTACCAGACCAATTTCAGCTACTTCGGCATGTCGCGCTACGTAATCGATTTCTCGCAAGGCACGCCGCGCATCCTGAACAAGTACGTCGTGCTCAAGAACGACTACATCCACCAGGTCATCGACATCTATCACATCTGATTCGCTCGCCGTATCAGGCAGCACCACGGAGGGACAAGGCCATGGAACATACGATCGCCCTGCAGTTCGAAGACGGCGTGACGCGCTTCATCACGTGCGGCGACAACGAGACACTCTCGGACGCCGCCTATCGCCAGCAGATCAACATTCCGCTCGACTGCCGCGACGGCGCGTGCGGCACCTGTCGCGGCCTGTGCGAATCCGGCCACTATGACCTGCCCGAATCGAGCTATATCGAGGACGCGCTGACCGCCGAGGAGGCGGCCAAGGGATACGTGCTGGCCTGCCAGACGCGGCCGCGCTCGGATTGCGTGATCCGCGTGCCGGCTTCGTCCGCCGCCTGCAAGACCGGCGTGACTCGATTCGAGGGCGCGATCGCCGCCGTGGCGCCGCTGTCGGATTCGACCATCGGCTTCTCGATCGACCTCGATGACCCAACCGCGCTCAGCTTCCTGCCCGGGCAGTATGTCAACGTGGAAATCCCGGGCTGTGGACTAACGCGCGCGTACTCGTTCAGTTCGCCGCCGGGCGCGTCTCAGGCGGCCTTCGTCGTGCGCAACGTGCCACAGGGCCGCATGAGCGGCTTTCTGGCCGGCGAGGCGCAGACCGGACAGCGCATGGCATTCTCCGGCCCGTTCGGCAGCTTCTACCTGCGCGCCGTCACGCGACCCGTATTGTTCCTGGCCGGCGGCACCGGCATCGCGCCGTTCCTGTCCATGCTCGACGTATTGGCCGCCAGCGGCAGCACGCATCCGGTGCGCATGGTCTACGGCGTCACGCATGACATCGACCTCGTGGCTACCGAGCGGCTTGAGGCCGCCGCGGCCAGCATCGACGGATTCACCTACCGCACCTGCATTGCCGACGCCGCAAGCTCACACGAGCGCAAGGGCTACGTGACCACGCATGTCGACCCCGCATGGATCAACGACGGAGACGTCGACATCTACCTGTGCGGCCCCGTCGCCATGGTGGAAGCCGTGCGTGACTGGCTGCGGGATGCCGGCATCACGCCGGCCAATTTCTACTACGAGAAGTTTTCGGCCAGCGCGGAGGCATGATGCGCACGACGCAACGTTTCGCCGGCCGGACGATGATCGTCACGGGCGCGGCGCAGGGTATCGGTCGCGGCGTGGCAATGTCCGCGGCTGCCGAGGGCGCGAATGTGGTGCTGGTGGACCGCGCCGCGCTGGTCGAGGAAGTCGCGGCCGAGATTCTGGCTGCGGGCGGCACGGCACTGTCCGTCAATGCGGACCTGGAGACGTATGCGGGAGCGCAGGCGATGGTGGCCACGGCCACCGCTGCCTTCGGCCATGTCGATATCCTGATCAACAACGTGGGCGGCACGATCTGGGCCAAGCCCTATGAGCACTACGCCGAAGCCGAAATCGAGGCGGAGATCCGCCGGTCGCTGTTTCCCACGCTCTGGGGTTGCCGCGCGGTGTTGCCGGGCATGGTCGAGCGCCGCGCCGGAGTCATCGTCAACGTGTCGTCGATTGCGACGCGTGGCATCCATCGCGTGCCCTACGCGGCGGCCAAAGGAGGCGTGAATGCGCTGACCGCGAGCCTGGCGTTCGAGCACGCGGCGGATGGCATTCGCATTAACGCGGTGGCTACGGGCGGTACCGAGGCGCCGCCGCGCAAGATCCCGCGCAACACGCAGCAACAGTCGGAACAGTCGGAACAGGAATCGAAGTGGTATCAGGCAATCGTCGATCAGACCGTGTCGTCGAGCCTGATGCACCGGTACGGGACGATCGAGGAACAAGTGGGTGTGATCCTGTTCCTGGCCTCGGATGAGGCGTCGTATATGACGGGGACTGTGGTGCCGGTGGGTGGCGGAGACCTTGGCTGACGCGCTGACTTGCCGCTTGATCGCGCCCCTCTCCGATTTGCTTGGGATGGGGCGCGCATGACGCGCGATCAGAGGCGATCAGAGGCGATCACACGCGCGATGGCTATGCAGTGACGATCGCCGACTTCGCGGCCACCTTCTTCGCTTCCTTCCTGCGGCCATACCAGCCACCGACCACCAGCAGGATTGCCACCGCCACCAGATCGCCGCCCAGCGCCACCGGGCGCGTGGGCCGGCCGCCGGCGATGCCATAGGTAAAGCCTTCGATCGTCACCGACACCACGGCGCCCAGCACGAAGCAGAACAGGCTATGCCGGCCGATCTGCACCACCGGCCCCATGAAGCGGGCCACGCGCTCGACCCATCCCGCGCGCGCCGCCAGATAGACCAGCCATGCCAGCCCCAGGAAGCTGAGCACGCGCAGGAACGCCAGGCTCTGCTTCGGCAGCGGAAAGACCATCGATGGCAACCACGCCGGCAGCCAGGCCTCATACACGTGCGGACGCATCCACAGATACGCCAGCGCCATGCAGACCATCGTGACGATCACCGCGCCAATCGTGCAGGCCCAGCGCGCGATGTTCTGTTGCGGCAGCACGAAGTCCGGCCTCAGGCGTGCCAGCAAGCCCATGCCGAACATCAGTTGCCATGCGAACGGGTTGAAGCTCCAGCCGCGCGGCTCGCTGCTCGGCAACAGCGGCAGCAGCGCCGGCGCCATGATCCAGAGCGCCACGCTGCCGCAGACAAAGGCCAACGGATACTTTCTCGCCCAGCCGATCGCCAGCGGCGCCAGTCCAATAAACACCGCGTACATCGGCAGTACGTCCGAGACGAATGGCTGCCGCGCCAGCCCGATCACCTGGAACAGCGTTTCGATCGGTTGGGCCATGAACGCCGGTGCCTCGGTCGCGCGCACGGCGGGCGCGGGCACCTTGCACATCGCCAGCAGGAACCCGAACAGCAGCATCAGCACCCCGGTCAGCACGAAGGCCTTGTAGATCTCCCAGCTACGGCGGTGCAGGCGTTTGCTCGCGGCGCTGGCGCCCTGGCGGGCCTCCATCGCGAGATAGGCGGCGCCCGCCGAATAGCCGGCCAGGAAAACGAAGACCTCGGCGGCGTCGAAGAGCGTGAAGTTGCGGATCGTGTAGTCGGCCAGCACGCTGCCGTTGACATGGTCGACCACGATGAAGAGCAGCGCGATGCCGCGAATCAGGTCGACCTCGGTGCGCCGCTGGTTGTTGTTCACTGCGTTCACAGGCGTGCTTCCCAATGCAAACGGGCCGAAATTGCTTCCGGCCCATGTCTTATGCTACGGATTTTACCGTGGCATCAGGGTTAACGTGTACGCACTGTGTTTCAGTAGATTACGCTGCCGAATGTGCCGAATGTGCCGTATGCAGCCTGCCAAGCATCCGCCGCCCGGCATCGACCACGCCGCCGGCATGCGTGGTCTGGTAGCGGACGATCATGCCCTCGATGCAGAGCATGGACTCTTCCGCCACTTCGCGTGGACTGGACAGCCCCAGATCGCGCGCGATCCCGGTGACGAAGTCCTCCAGCGACGCCTTGTGCGCCACTGCCTGCGCCAGCAGCCGTGGGTCGTCACCGGCACCGCCGCCTGCCTCCGCGATCATGTTGATGAAGGAGCAGCCACGGAAATCCTCGGTGTCGAACCACTCGCCCAGCGCATCGGCCATGACATCGAGGTTGCCGCGTGCGGCCAGTCGCCGGGTCACCGCATCACGGAACCAGCCCATCCAGTAGTCATGCCGGCGCTCGAGATACGCGACGATCAGGTCGTTCTTGGAAGGGAAATGCCGGTAGAGCGACATCTTGGCCACGCCCGACTCGGCGATGATCCGGTCGATCCCGGTACCGCGATAGCCATCGCGGTAGAACAGGCGTGCTGCGGTATCGAGAATGCGGTCGCGCGCGGATGGGGTGGGCATGACGGGTGACAGGGCAAGACGTTGGCGTGGATAGGCGCCATTATAGGAGACAGATCTGTCTTGATCTGTCTCGATCTCTCTATATACGTCCCGCCAAATGAACAAGGGCCGGAAGCGAGACTTCGCTTCCGGCCCTCCCGATCAAGCCAGGCTCAGGCTGCCGTCCGATCAGGCGGCTTCCTGCAATTGCGCCAGCTTGGCTTGCGCATCACGCAGCGCCGTGCGCAAGCCCTCTTCCACCACGGGATGGTAGAAAGGCATGGCCAGCATCGCGGCAATCGTCAGCCCCTGCTGGTACGACCACGCCAGCAGATGCGCGATGTTCTCGGCGCGCGGGCCAATCCACTCCGCGCCAAGGAAGCGGCCCGTGGCGCGATCCGCGTAGACGTGCATCAGCCCCCGGTTCTTGAGCATCACACGGCTGCGCCCCTGATCCTCGAAGCTGACCTCGCCAGTCACGAAGCTGCCCGGCGTCAGATCGGCAAAGCGCTTGCCGACCATCGCGATCTGCGGATCGGAGAACACCACCGCGATCGGCGCGCGCCGCGTCAGCGGCCCGACCTTCGGCCAGAGCGCAGCGTTTTCGCCGGCAATCTTGCCTTCGTCGGCCGCCTCATGCAGCAGCGGCAGGACGTTGTTGGCATCGCCGGCGATGAAGATCGGCGACTCACCGCACTGGAGTGTCACCGGGTCGAACACCGGTACGCCCCGCCAATCGAGTTCCAGCGCGGTGTTGTCCAACCCAAGATTGTCGACATTGGGCTGGCGGCCCGTGGCGGCCAGCACGTAGGCAAAGCGCTCAGTCACGGTCTGGCCGTTGGCGTCTTCGAACGTGATAACGGCGTCGTCGCCCTCGCGTCGCATCTCAAGCACGCGCGCATCCGGCAACAGCGAGAATTCCTGGTTGAAGGACTTGGCAGCGTAAGCACGAATTTCGGGGTCCGACAACGGACCGACGCCGCCGCCGACACCAAACACGCGCACCCGCACGCCAAGCCGCGACAGTGCCTGCCCCAGTTCCAGACCAATCACGCCCGGGCCGAACACCGCCACGCTTTGGGGCAGGTCTTCCCACGAGAACACATCGTCATTGACGATCAGGCGATCTCCAAACACGCCAAAGGACGGCGGCACGGCAGGGCGCGAGCCCGTGGCGATCACCACGCGGCTAGCGCGCACGACAGTGTGGTCGTCAACCTGGAGGATCGTGTTGTCGATGAACCGCGCCTGCCCGACCAGGCGGTCGTCCTGGGGAATGCTCTCCACGCCGCGCACCACGAAGCCGACAAAGCGGTCGCGTTCGCTGCGCACGCGCTGCATGACTTCCCGGCCGTCGATGCGGACCGGGCCATCCACGTGCACGCCAAATGCAGCAGTGTGACGCGCTTCGTGCGCGGCTTCCGCCGCGGCAATCAGCAGCTTCGACGGCATGCAGCCCACGCGGGCGCAGGTCGTGCCATAGGCGCCGCCCTCGATGATCACGGCGCGCTTGCCGGCGGCAATGGCCGCGCGGTAGGCCGCCAGGCCGGCAGTACCCGCGCCGATGATGGCCACGTCGGTCTGAACGGTCTGGACAGTCTGAGCGGTCTGGGCATTCTGGTTCGTGTTCATGTGCGTTTCCTGTATCGATCGTCAATCGGCGTACGGGATGGCGCCGCCACATACGCGGCGCCATCGGATACGACGACTAGCAAGGGGGAGAGGTGCCCAGGACACCGGTCGGGGGAACCGGGCCCGGGCGAGGGAGATCAGCGAGCGAGGTACTGTTCGAGCGCTTCGGCGCCACCAACCAGCTTGCCGTTGATGAACACCTGCGGCGCAGTCATTTCGCCCGACACGGCGCCCAGCACCTTGCCGCGAATCTTGTTCTCGAGCGGCACGTCGATGTACTCGAAGCCGTTGTCCGACAGCAGTTGCTTGGCCTTGGCGCAGTGCGAGCAGCCAACCTTCGAGAACACCACCACCTGGTCCGGCTGTTTGGCGGTCGGCGCGATGTAGTTCAGCATCGTGTCGGCATCCGACACCTTGAACGGGTCGCCCGGCTCTTCCGGCTCGATGAACATCTTGTCCACCACACCGTCCTTGACCAGCATCGAATAGCGCCAGCTACGCTTGCCAAAACCGAGGTCGGCCTTGTCGACGAGCATGCCCATGCCGTCGGTGAATTCGCCGTTGCCGTCGGGGATCATGACGATGTTCTCGGACTCCTGGTCCTTGGCCCACTCGTTCATAACGAAGGTGTCGTTGACCGACACGCACAGGATCGCGTCGACGCCTTGCTTGGCGAACACCGGCGCCAGTTCGTTGTAGCGCGGCAGGTGCGTGGACGAGCACGTCGGGGTGAAGGCGCCCGGCAGCGAGAACAACACTACAGTCTTGCCGTCGAACAGTTCGGCCGTGGTCACGTCCTTCCACTCATTGTTTGCACGCACACGGAACGTGACGTTGGGAACGCGTTGGCCTTCACGGGATTGCAGCATCTGGATCACTCCTCTGGGTCAGGTTGGCGCCGCGTGTTGCAGCGATGGAGTGGATTCTGAAGATCCCAATGTGATTTGTACAATTCATCGTTTCAACCAACCCGATTGATAATTACTATTATCAATCGTAGAAAGGCGATTGATTTTCACTATCGACGAGTGATCTCCCTGCTTTCTTGCCGCACCGGGCGCCGCTATCATTCGGCCACCCAACAATGACAACCCGGACAACCGAAGGGACAAACCCGATGAATCGTCTGACTGCACGACTGCCAGCGGCAACCCTGCTGGCCGCCGCCCTGCTCGCCTGCCCGCTGACACCCATGGCGAACGCGGCGACCATCGCCAAGCCGGAGCTCGACCAACTCGTGGCCGGTGCCACGACAACGCCTCCTGCCAGTTTCAATGCCTTCCTCGACGCCGCGGTCAAGGCCGACCCGAAACTTGCGCCTTCCGTGCGAGCCTATCGGGCAAAGCGCCCGCTCACGGGCGACGACCTCGTCAACATCGGACGCCTGCTCGGCGTCTACAACCGCGTACACAACGGCGGTGCCGTACTCGACAGCATCAGCGAGATGGTGGCGCTGCGCACGGTGCGCGACGACAAGGTGCCGCAGCACGAGAACCCCGCGATCATCGAGTTCGGCAAGCTCGTGGAGCGGATGGCCAAGGACTTCGGCCTGCACTATCGCAACATCGACAACCGCGTGTTCGAAGTCACGCTGCCCGGCACCGGCAAGGACACCTTCGGCATCCTTACCCATGCCGACGTGGTGCCCGTGGTGGCCGACGAATGGGTACTCGACGATGGCACGAAGCTCGACCCGTTCAAGGTCACGCGCGTGGGCGACTACCTCTACGGACGTGGCACGATCGACGACAAGGGCTCGATTGCCGCCGCCCTCTACGCGATGAAAACCGTGCGCGAAAGCGGCGTGCCGCTGGCGCGTTCGATCCGGCTGATGATCGAGACCACCGAGGAAACCGGTGGCGACGGCATGAAGTACTACCGCGAGAAAACCGCCCTGCCCGAGTACAACATCGTGCTCGACAGCAAGTACCCCGCCGTGGTCGCCGAGAAAGGCTCGGGCGCGCTGACCGCGCGCTTCGCGGATCAGACGGTGGACGGCAAGCAGGCGGCCATCGTGGCCATGAGCGGCGCGGCCTCGGCCAACGCGATTCCTCAGACGGCGACGGCACGCATCAGCGGCGGCGACCTGGCAGCCGTGGCCGCCGGCCTGGAAAAGGCGCGCGCCGGTTTCATCGCCCAGCATGAGGCCCAGGGCAAGTTCTCGATCGACATCGCGCGTGACGGCGACGTCATCGTCGTGAAGGTGACTGGCACGTCCGCCCATGGCTCCCGCCCCGAGGAAGGCGTGAACCCCGTGCCGCGTCTCGCGATGTTCCTGCAGTCGTCGGGCGTCGCCTTTGCCGACAACCAGTACGCCCATGCGATCCGCTACCTGACCGACCTCTATGGCACCGACTATCTCGGGGAAAAGCTCGGTGTGGCCTATCGCGATGACTTCATGGGTCCGTTGACGATCTCGCCGACGCTGATCCGCGAGCGCGGCGGCAAGCTCGAAGTCACCGCCAACGTGCGGATGCCACGCGGTTCAACGCCCGATGCCTTGCGCGCGAAGATCGCCGAGCGCGTCCAGGGCTGGGCAGCAACCACGCACACCGCGCTGGAGATCCAGCACGAACAGGGCGACTGGATGGCCCGGGATCCCAAGGGCGCCTGGCTGGCCACGTTGCTGAACATCTACGGCGATACCACCGGGCTCGAAGCCAAGCCCGTGCCGACCGCCGGCAGCACCACGGCCAAGCTGATGCCGAACGCGATCAACTTCGGGCCAGCGATGCCGGGCAAGAAGTACACCGCGCACAACGCGAAGGAGTACAAGGAAGTGCCCGACCTGAACCTGGACATGCAGATGTTCACGGAGATGCTCGTGCGCGTTGGCAATCTGAAATCGATGCAGTAAGGCCGCTCGGCTGGCCGTGCCGGGATACATCGAAGCGGTGCGGCCAGCTAAACGGATCCGCTAACGGATCCGCTTAGCGGGTTGCTTAGCGGAGTCGTAACGGGTCGTTTAGCGGGAATTCCTCTTGTTGTTATCGATTTAATCTGTTTTACATGGCTTGCGGCACTGAATAGGCTTTATCCCCGTCCTCACCCCCGTGTGTGCGCCCCCGCGGCCACGGCCCAAGATAAGAACGACGGAGACAAGCCATGGAGAATCGAGTCCGGCGACGCCGGTTTCTCAAGCAGGCTGGCGCGCTGACGGCCAATGCGGTCGTCGGCACCACCGCCCTGAACGCCCTCGCCGCCAGCGGCGACAAGCAGGTCCAGCTCCCCTTCGACAACGGCGCGCGCGAGCTTGTGGCGTTTCCGCAGAAGCGGCCGCTGATCCTGCTGACCAGCCGGCCTCCGCAGCTGGAAACCCCGTTTAGCGTGTTCAACGAGGGGATTCTGACGCCCAATGACGCGTTTTTCGTGCGTTATCACTGGAGCGGCATTCCGACCTCGGTCGACCCACAGACCTATCGGCTCCGCATTGGCGGCAAGGTGAAAACGCCGCTCGAGCTATCGCTGGCCGACATCAAGGCTATCGCGCAGCCGGTGGAAGTCGTCGCCGTCAACCAGTGCTCGGGCAACAGCCGTGGCTTTCTTGCTCCGCGCGTCAATGGCGGCCAGCTCGCCAACGGCGCCATGGGCAACGCGCGCTGGACCGGCGTGCCGCTGAAGGCCGTGCTCGAACGAGCCGGCGTGCAACCCGGCGCTGTCCAGGTCAGCTTCAATGGCCTCGACCGGCCACCACTCGACAACAGCCCCGACTTCGTCAAATCGCTCGATATCGACCAGGCGCTCGATGGCGAAGTCATGCTGGCGTGGTCCATGAATGGCGAAGACTTGCCGATGCTCAATGGCTACCCGCTACGGCTGGTGGTGCCGGGCCACTACGGTACGTACTGGGTGAAACACCTTTCCGATATCACCGTTCTCGACAAACAGTTCGACGGCTTCTGGGTGCAGAGCGCCTATCGCATTCCCGACAACGCCGGGGCCAATGTCGAACCCGGCTCGGCACCGGCACGCACACGCCCGATCGGGCGCTTCAACGTGCGCTCGTTCATCACCAGCCTGACCGAAGGCGCGACGGTCCCGTCCGGACGAGAGACCGTGGTAAGAGGCATTGCGTTCGACGGCGGCTACGGTATCGCCGAAGTCGCCTTCTCGGCCGACGGCGGCCGAAGCTGGACGGAAGCCACGCTCGGCCAGGATCTCGGCAAGTACTCGTTCCGCGAATGGCGCGCCGCATTCCGCCCGCCACGCAAGGGGGCCTATGACCTCCGGGTGCGCGCGGTCAATCGTATCGGCCAGAGCCAGCCGATGACGGCGTTGTGGAATCCGGCCGGCTACATGCGCAACGTGGTGGAAACCACGCGCGTCAAGGCAGTCTGAGGAGCCCGCCATGCAAAAGACCCCTTGGACCCCTTGCAGCCGCTTCCCGGCACGGCGCCTTGCCATCAGCCTGGCGCTGATGCTCTCCGCACTGCCCGCCGCGCACGCGCTGGAAATCCAGCTTCCCCCCGAAACCGCAAGCTATCAACCCAGCGAACTGCCCGGCTATCGGCTGGTGCAGCAGAACTGCATGACCTGCCATTCGGCGCAGTACGTGTCGACGCAGCCGCAGTCGCTGGGCCGCGCTTACTGGGATGCCACCGTCAAGAAGATGAAGACTGCCTTCGGCGCGCCACTGCGCGACGAAGACATCCCGGTGATGGCCGACTATCTGGTCCGGACCTATGGTGCGGAACGCCAGACGACCGCCGCCGCGGCCGTATCGCCTGCTCCCGCCGCATCGGCAAAGCCAGCGCCAGCCAAGGCACACGACGCCAGCAGCCTCCTCGCGACCAACAACTGCCTCGCCTGCCACGCCGTGGACAAGAAGGTGGTGGGCCCCGCATTCCACGATGTTGCCGCGAAATACGCCGGCCAGGCCGATGCCGTCAACACCGTGATGCGTAGCATCCGCGCCGGAGGCAGCGGCAAATGGGGAAGCGTGCCGATGCCGCCGTTCGCGGATGTCAGCGACGCCGACCTGCGCGAACTGGCTGGCTGGGTACTCGGGCGCTAAAGGACGGCGTTCAGAAGCCCAGGTCGCTCAGGCCCGGATGGTCATCGGGCCGGCGACCGAGCGGCCAGTGGTACTTGCGATCGCTCTCGCGGATCGGCGCGTCATTGATGGATGCATGACGCTGCCGCATCAGGCCGTACTCGTCGAATTCCCAATTCTCGTTGCCATACGAGCGGAACCAGTTGCCCGAATCATCGTGCCACTCGTAGGCAAACCGCACCGCGATGCGATTGCCCTCGTACGCCCAAAGCTCCTTGATCAGCCGGTAGTCCAGTTCCTTCTGCCATTTGCGGGTAAGAAAGGCCTGAATCTGCTCGCGGCCATGCACGAACTCGGCACGATTGCGCCAGGCGCTGTCGATCGTATAGGCCAAGGCCACACGGGCCGGATCGCGCGTATTCCAGCCGTCTTCGGCTGCACGCACCTTGGCGATGGCGCTTTCACGGGTAAACGGCGGCAGCGGCGGCCGGACTTCGGGGACGTTCGACATCGAGGGACTCCTTCCTGCGTGTGATCAGATGGGGGTGATACAGATCTGTCTACACAGTGTATGTAGACAGATCTGTATGTCAAGCAGGAATGCCCCGACTCCGGGATACGGCGAGTCAGCCGATCACATGCGAACAGCCAGGGCGACGGGTTGCAGGTCCGCCAGATACCGGTGGATCTGCGCAACGACCGCCGCGCCCTCACCCACGGCGGCGGCCACGCGCTTGGTCGAACCGGATCGCACGTCTCCGATCGCGAACACGCCCGGCACGCTCGTCTCAAGCGTGAAGTCGGCGCGTTCGGTGCAGGAGCGATGGGCCTCGTATCCGGTCAGCACGAAACCCTTGGCATCGGTCTCCACATTGCAGGCGCGCAACCATTCGGTGTTGGGCGCCGCGCCGATGAACAGGAATACGTGGCGCATCGGCACAGAAATGCAGTCGGCACCCTGCGTTTGCTCCCGATAGCGCACGATCGACAGCCACTCCTCGCCCTCCAGCGCGGTGATCTGGGCGTGCGTGTGCAATGTGACGTTGGGGAGGCTGCGGATGCGGTCGATCAGATAGCGCGACATCGTTGCCTCGAGCC
The DNA here is from genome assembly GCF_002335265.1 of Cupriavidus sp. UBA2010. Lineage (NCBI taxonomy): Bacteria > Pseudomonadati > Pseudomonadota > Betaproteobacteria > Burkholderiales > Burkholderiaceae > Cupriavidus > Cupriavidus sp. UBA2010. The sequence goes on along the minus strand of NZ_DDCI01000034.1, from coordinate 12,891 downwards.
CTTCGCCGCGCACGAGGATGTGCACCTCCCTGGCGTGGGACGCCAGGAACACCGCTGCCTGGCCGGCCGAGTTACCGCCGCCGACGAGCATCGCGTGTTCGTCCTTGCACAGCTTGGCTTCTACCGGCGAAGCCCAGTAGTAGACGCCACGGCCTTCATAGCGATCGAGCGAGTCGATCTCCGCGCGACGGTACTGCGCGCCGGTGGCGATCACAACGGTACGCGTGGGAATCTGACGACCGTCCGACAGTTCGATCCGGATCGGATTCTCACCACAATGCAACGCCTTTGCTTCCAGTGGAATCGCCAGATGCGCACCGAACTTGAGCGCCTGGACGAAGGCCCGCCCCGCCAGCGCCTGCCCGGAAATGCCGGTGGGAAAACCCAGGTAGTTCTCGATCCGGGCGCTCGCGCCAGCTTGCCCGCCCGGCGAGCGGCAATCGATCACGGCCACGGACAACCCTTCGGACGCCGCATAGACGGCCGTGGCCAGCCCCGCCGGGCCTGCGCCGACGACGATCACGTCATAGACATGCTCGGGATCGAACTCGGGAACCAGGCCAAGGCAACTGGCAAGCTGGCCCTCATCCGGCGCGCGCAGGATGCTGCCATCCGGGCAGATCACCATCGGAAAATCGCTCTGCGGCGCATTGCTGAGATCGAGCAGACAGGTGGAGTCGTGATCCGTCTCGATATCGATCACCTTGTGCGGGTGGCCGTTACGACGCAGGAACGCCTGCAGCGCCAGCAACAAGGGCTGCGTGCCACGTCCCACAAGCACCGGGCCACTGCCGCGCTCGATCAGGCCAACCCGGCGCAGGATCAGCGCCCGCATGATGCGCTCGCCCAGATCGGCCTCTGCCACCAGCAGCGCGCGCAGGCGCTCGGGGACAATCACCAGCGCGACGGTATCCTCGATGGCCAAGGCGTCGACCAGCGCCGGCTTGCCGGTCAGTTGCCCGACCTCCGCCAGAAACTGGCCGGGCCCTTCCTCGGTAATGGTGCTGCGGTTACCCAGCCCGTCCCGCTGGATGATGCGCGCGCGGCCGGACAGGACGACGTACATCCCGCGCCCCACGTCGCCCGTCGAGAAGAGCATCTCGCCAGCGCGCCACGATCTGACTTCGCCGAAACGGTGAATGCGCTCGATTTCGGCCGCCGTCAGCGTTGGAAACATCTGGTGGCTGCGGGATTCCAGTAGCGAGTACGGCGCCTCCAGCCCGGAAACCGGCTCGTGACCACCGTCGCCACCCGAGGTATCAGGATTGGCATCGGTCTCCGATGTCGCCCGCGTCATCTCCATGCTTCCCCCTTGCAATCGTGTGGTGGCCGGATGCTCCGGCCGCGCAAGGATTGATGGTAGTCATGCCTCGCGCCTCGCACCAAGTACACATGAAGATTTTAGGCAGCGGCGGCAGGAAAGACCCGCCGGATCACCTGCCCCGCGGCGGAAATGTCGAACTCGCCGTTCCATGAAAAAACCGACTTGATACCAGTGATTTAAATCATGGTGAGAATATTAAGCGGTAGCTACACTGTGCTGCGCGCCTGTTGACACGCAACGTCCGCCGCGATTCACAAGGTCCGCTGGCGGAGAACCAGACAGCCCCCAAGCAAGCAAGGAGACGAGATGTACCGCGATCGCATTCGCCTGGCAGACCTGCAGAACAGGATCATGTCGGCCGATCAAGCTGCAGCACTGATTCAGGATGGCATGACGGTAGGGATGAGCGGGTTCACCCGCGCAGGCGACTGCAAGGCCGTACCGGTGGCGCTGGCGCGCCGCGCTGCCACCGATCCGCTACAGATCACGCTGATCACGGGCGCATCTCTCGGTAACGACACCGACAAGATCCTGGCGGAGAGCAATGTGCTTGCCCGCCGCCTGCCTTTCCAGTCCGACTCCACGCTGCGCCGCAAGATCAACGACGGCGAGGTGATGTTCATCGACCAGCATCTGGGTGAAACCGTCGAGCAGCTACGCAGCGGCCAGATCGCACCCGTCGATATCGCGGTTATCGAAGCCACGGCTATCACCGAGACGGGTGGCATCGTGCCCACCACGTCGGTCGGCAACTCCGCCAGCTTCGCGATGATGGCGAAGAAGGTGATCGTCGAACTGAACCTGAACATGCCGACCGGGCTGGAGGGGCTGCATGACATCGCGTTCCCGGTACAACGCCCGTATCGCCAGCCAATTCCATTGATCGCCGTCGAGCAACGCATCGGCCTGCCGTACATCCCCGTCGATCCGTCGCGCATCGCCGCGATCGTGATCACCCAGCGCGACGACAGCCCGTCGAACGCGCTGCCGCCCGATGGCGAAACGCGCCAGATCGCCGGACACCTGAATGCGCTGCTCGATCGTGAAGTGCGCGCCGGACGGCTCTCGACGTCGCTGCAGCCGCTGCAGGCCGGTATTGGCACGATCGCCAACGCCGTACTGCACGGGCTGGCCGACTCGCCGTTCCATGATCTGACCATGTACTCGGAAGTCCTGCAGGACAGCACGATCGCGCTGATCGACGCAGGCAAGCTGCGCTTTGCCTCGGCATCGTCGATGACGCTGTCGGCACCCGTGTATCGCCGCGTGCTCGATGATATCGAGCGCTACAAATCGCGTCTGATCCTGCGCCCGCAAGAGATCAGCAACCACCCCGAAATTCTGCGCCGCCTGGGCCTGATCACGATCAACACCGCGCTCGAGTGCGACATCTATGGCAACGTGAACTCGACGCACGTTGGCGGCACGCACATGATGAACGGTATCGGCGGCTCGGGCGATTTCGCGCGCAATGCGTACCTGTCGGTGTTCGTCACCAAATCGGTGGCCAAGGACGGCAAGATCTCCAGCATCGTGCCGATGGTCTCGCACGTCGACAACAGCGAGCACGACGTCGACATCCTCGTTACCGAACACGGACTGGCCGACCTGCGCGGACTGGCACCGCGCGAGCGAGCGCTGCAGGTCATCAACAACTGCGCCGACCCCGCCTACCGCGACGGACTGCTCGACTACTTCCGCCGCGCCTGCCTCCGTGGTGGCCAGACGCCTCATCTGCTCGAGGAAGCGTTCGCCTGGCACATCAACTACCGCGAGCAAGGCACCATGCAGCCGCAGGGACAGCTTGGCAAGGCCGCCAACGAAGCGCTGGCGGCCTAAGCCAAGGCCTTGCCCTTCAGTCTTCCATCAACACCCGGAGCATCCGCTCCGGGTCGACCAGAAAGTCACGCGTGATCTGGTAGTGCTCCGTGTCCTGATAGGCGATTGGCTCGATGCCGCGCGCCGAGCACTGGTAGATGCATGCATCGGGATAAGCCATCAGGATGGGCGAGTGCGTGGCGATCACGAACTGCGATCCTTCCCGCACCAAGTCGTGCAGCCGCGAAATCACCGCCAACTGCCTTGCCGGCGATAGCGCAGCCTCCGGCTCGTCGAGGATATAGAGCCCCTTCCCCTGGAAGCGCTCGGTCAGCAGCGTCAGGAAAGCCTCCCCATGTGACTGCTCATGCAATGAGTGGCCACCATACGAGTTGATCACCGGCGCGCCTAGCCCGGGTTCCGCATCAAGCCGTTCAATCTCCGTTGCAACGTTGTAGAAGCTCTCCGCGCGCAGGAAATAGCCCGTGCGCGGCCGGCGGACGCCTCTCGCGATGCGCAGGTACTCGTGAAGATCGGAATGCGACGCGCGCGTCGCGAAACTGAAGTTGCGACTGCCGCCTTCGGCATTGAAGCCGAGCGCCACCGCAATGCCTTCCAGCAGCGTCGACTTTCCGGAACCGTTTTCTCCAACAAGGAACGTCACGCCAGGGTGCAAATCGAGCGTCTCCAACTCGCGCACGGCTGGCAACGAGAACGGATAGCGATCGAAGCCCGGAACCTTGTCCCGAAGCAAGGTTACGCGGCTGACGTATTGGCTGGACAGCATGTGCTTGGCGAGGAAGTCATTCAGACGACCGCAATGTTTGCACATCTTGCTCCGCCCCCTTATCTGCTGGCCAACTTAAAGGCTGCCGGAAGCCTTTCTAGGCCGTTAATTGCACATTTCAATCTGCATGAGCTGGTTGAACGCCTGGGCGCAGACGGATGCGATGATGCGCTCACGGCTGTCGGCCTGCCGGGTCGCCTTGCCTTGCTGTTCACGCGCGAAACGCCCTGCGCACGCGATGCCATTCTGAGTGCCCTTGCCGAGGTTTGGCGAATCGCACCGTCCGCGCAATTGACCGAACTAGTCGCATAATTGCCGGTGCCATCCCTTCCCTTTGGGACTGCCCGGAAGTGGCCTATGCTGTCCTCACGACCATCACGCGACAACATTGACGGGCGCCCCGCCTTTCATACCGATATCCATGGAAAAGACTGCATTCGTATTCGCCGGCGGTGGCAGCCTGGGCGCCATCGAGGTCGGCATGCTGCGGGAACTGGTGAAATGGGGTGTGGCACCGGACCTTGTCATCGGCGCATCTGCGGGCGCGATCAACGGGGCCTACTTTGCATGCAACCCCCATGCCGAAGGTACCGCCCGGCTGGAATCGCTGTGGCGGAGCATCACCAGGGCGGAAGTCTTGCCATGGTCGTGGCGCAGCATGTTCGGGATGATCGCTGGCAACCGGGGACACCTCGTGGAATCCTTCGGCTTGCGGCGCCTGCTCAATCGCAACTTTGGCGCGGCCAGGCTTGAAGAGTCCGCCGTACCGCTTTATGTGGTCGCCACGGACATGCAGACAGGTGCCGAAGTCGTGCTCTCCGCGGGCAACATCGTCGATGCAGTGCTGGCCAGCGCCGCCATTCCCGGTGTCTTTCCGCCGGTGGAAGTCGGTGGCCGCAAGCTGATCGACGGTGGCGTCGCCAACAATACCCCTGTATCCACCGCCATCCGGCTGGGCGCAACCCGCATCATCGTGCTGCCAGCCGGCTTTGCCTGCGCCGAACGCAGGCCGCCACGCGGGGCCGTCGAGCACGCCTTCAATGCCCTGTCGCTGCTAGTGGCGCGGCAGCTCGTGTATGACCTGGAACGCTGGTCGGAGCGGGCCCAGATCGCGGTGGTGCCACCGCTTTGCCCGCTAGATATCTCGCCTTATGACTACACTCGCTGCGGCGAACTGATCGAGCGTGCGGCCGAGGCAACGGTGGCCTGGCTGCGTGCCGACGGCCTGTCCAGCCGACGCGTGCCGGGCGCGCTGGAGCCGCACACGCATGACGAAGCGTCGCCAAGCTGCAGCACGGACCTGCTTGGCCCCGCCAGTGGGCACGCTCATGCCAAGCAGCATGGGCACAGCCATCCACACTGATATCTCAAGCGCACGCAGCAGCTGGCCGTAAAATCGTGGCTGACCAATCAAATTCAGAAGCCACAGCTACTCGATGAAGACGTTTGCCTTGTTCTGCGCCGCCCTGCTAACCAGCGCGGTAACCCACGCTGAAACCCTCAATACTGCCGCGCCGCTCGGCGTCGAACTGGGAAAAACGACGTGCGCGCGTATGCCGTCGGGCCCCAATCGCACCAAGACCGGCACCTCGCCCTGGGCTGGCGGCGACACCATCGAAATCCGGAATCTGGAACGATTCAAGCTGCCAGGCCTGACCAAGGCGACGGTCAACTGCGACCAGCATGACACGGTGGCGCTCGTCACCTTGAACTTTGACCGGTCGGCAATGGACGATGTCGTCCGGCAACTCGATGCGCGGTATGAGTCCAAACGCAAGACCGATGCCAATGCCGAGAATGGCTATGCGGAATGGGCGGCGGCAAACGGCGGCATCGAAATGCTCTACGCCCGCGATGGCAAGGCGCTCGTCGTGGCCTACTGGGCCAAGGGCGCGAAGGCCAAGTACTTCTCGTACAGCTCGACACGCGATAAGCAGCCGCCTGCGGCCACCACCCCACAAGGTCAACTCTGATCTTGCTCAGAATCTTGGGTGCAACGATCTATTAATGATCATTTTGACCGAAATGATCATTAAGCTACTCATCTCACCTTGAAGAACGCGCGACAACTTGCTACTCTTTCTATGCATTTACGCATAAATGAGTAGTATAATGAGCACAGCCTTACAGAGCGAACTAGAATCAGCCCGTCGTGCCGCCGGCGTCAGCCAACAGGAACTCGCGTCACGGGCAGGCCTGTCGCGGATGACCGTTCAGCGCACGGAAAGCCATGAGATCGATCCCAGGCTATCCACCGTCGTCGAAATGGCACGCGCCCTGGGCATGGACGTCATGCTTGTGCCGACGGTGCTACGGCCAGATCTCGAGAATTTCGTCCGCGCCGGTGGCAAGTATCTCGCCCAACCTCCGGGCGGCGATGCCCCGCCGTCGGTCGTCGACACCCTGATCGCGAAATGACCACGTCGATCCGCTACCTGCGCCTGTTTCTCTATACGGCTACCGGGCGCCGTGGCATCGGCTACCTGTCCCAGTATGGCGACATCCTCCGGATCTCTTTCGACCGTGATTACATCGAGGACGAGAATCGCCCCACGTTGTCGCTCGGATACGTCGGCGAGACAGAGGCGGCTACGCGGGCGATCCTCACGGCGCTACGGGACGTCCGAGTGGTCCGCACGGATGGTCACTGGCCGGTGTTCTTCCAGAACCTCCTGCCGGAGGGCCACAATCGCGAGCGCCTGGCCAGCGAGCGCGGTTGCAGCACGGAAGACGAGTTCGAACTGCTGGCGGCGGCCGGTCGCGACTTGCCGGGCGCCGTGGAAGTCGAACCCGTTCCGCCTGCCGAAGGCGTGCCCCAGATCGTGCGCAACTGGCACACCGCCCTAGGGCTCGATGTGCTGGAACCCGGCTTCGTCGAAGACCCGGTGGAAGACGCCGCGGCCATCCCCGGCGTGGTCACGAAATTCTCGGCCATCCAGCAGGGCCGGCGTTACGTGGTCAAGCGCCACGGCGAAGCTGGTGACTTCATCCTCAAACTGCCATCGACGCGCCATCCCGATCTGGTCGAGAACGAATTCACGGGTTACCAGCTATGCCGGGCCCTAGGGCTCGATTGCGCAGAGGCAACAGTCATCTCGCGCGAGGAAGCCGAGCTACCCGAGCAGGTGCCCTTCCAGCGCATTCTGGCCGTCAAGCGCTTCGATCGCGCCCCTGGCGGGCATCGCGTGCACATGGAGGAGTTCGCGCAGATTCTCGGGTACGCACCGCGGAACAAGTACGGTCGCGCGCTCGCGCTCGACTACGGCAATATGCTTCGCGTCCTCGATCGACTGTCGGCGCGCCCCGCACCCGACGTCCAGGAGTTCATCAAGCGTTTCGTTGCATTCCTGTTGATGGGCAACACCGACGCCCATCTGAAAAATTGGGCAGTCCGCTATCCGGACGGCCGGGCGCCTGTCCTCTCGCCGCTCTACGACCCCGTATGCGTGACGGCGTTTTTCGACGACGTTCCCGTGACGGACTACGGCATCAATCGCGCGATCGACAAGACCCTGCGCGCCTATACGTTCGACGACCTCGACGCCATGGTGCGCTCCGCCGGCCTGCTCAGGCGCTCGCGCCTGCTGTCGATCGCGAGGGAAACCGTGCGTCAGGCTCAAGCCGATTGGCCACGCATTCTGGAGGACGCGCCCGAAGGTGTCCGCCGCGCCGTGTCGGAGCGTCTCGCCGGTGGCGTGGCACTGACCCGGGCCTGACGCCAAATGCGCTAAATGCGCCAAGTGCGGACACAGTGCCCGCTACCTGGATCAGGCCGTAGCGCCGCCGTCGAGCCCGATCGTCTGCCCGGAGATATAGCGTCCCGCGGGCGATGCCAGCAGCACGGCCAACCCCGCCACGTCGTGCGCCTCGGCAATGCGCCGCATCGGGATGGAAGCAGACAACGCCTTCTCGCGGTCGGGGTTGCCCCATAGCGCATCACGCGAAAAATCGGTGCGGACCGGACCCGGATTGATGCTGTTCACATTGATGTTGTGCGGTCCGAGCGTATGAGCGAGGCTGCGCATCGCCAGATCGACGGCCCCCTTCGAGATGCTGTACAGCGGCAACAGCGCGGATCCCCGACGTGCCGCGATGCTCGACATGAAGATGATCGAGCCATCGTTGCGGGAAATCATCTGCGGCGCCAGTGCATTGACGAGCACGAGATTGCCGCGCACGTTGCCCGCCATCACCGCGTCGAAGTCCTCAGGCCCCTGCTCCAGGATTGAACCGGCCACACCACTGCCCGCAGCATTCAGGATTAACGCGTCCACGCGGCCGAACGTCTCCAGCACCCGGTCGGCAAAGGCCCGCACGCTGGCGGTATCGGCGATGTCGCAGGCGAGGCCAGTGGCGTCGATGCCCTCCGACTTCAGTTCGGCGGCAACTTTTTCGCTGACCGCCGCGTCGCGCCCAGACACCACCACCCGGGCCCCGGATGCGCCGAGTGCTCGCGCCATTTCCAGACCCATCCCCTTGGTGGACCCCGTGACGACCGCGACGCGGCCGGACATATCGAAGAGCTTGTACATGAGTGGAACTCCCGTCACTGATCAGGTTAGGTAGATGTCGATTTCGCAATTTGAATGACGCTCAACATCTATTGAATAAAGTATGTTCATCATCTAAACTCGCGTCAAGCAAGGATTCACGATCGGGAATGAAGGAGATCGTTATATGGCGCGCGCATCACGAGCGGTTGCAGAGCAGCACAAGGCAGCCATTGAAGCGGCATCGGCCCGGCTGTTCCGGGAACATGGGTTGCATGGCGTGTCGGTCGCGCAGGTCATGGCCGATGCCGGGCTCACCCATGGCGGGTTCTACGGCCACTTCCCTTCCCGGGACGCGCTGGTCGCCCGGGCCTGCGCCTTGGCGTTCGAGGAGTCGGCGACACGCTGGCGGCAACGCATCGATCAGGCGCAAGGTGACCGGAAAGCGGCACGCCGGAATCTGGTCGTGCAATACCTGAGCACAACCCATCGGGATGCAGCAGGCCGGGGATGCGCCGCCTCGGCGCTCGCCGGCGACGTGGCACGCGAGGCCAGCGACAAGCCTGTACACGATGCGTATCTGCACGGCCTCAAGTCACTGATCGACATCTGGCAGTCCACCGCGCCGGATGGCGACGATGCCGCCAGCGACTCGGCACTGGTCGATCTCGCCACACTGGTCGGCGCCATCACCATCGCGCGTGCAACGCGCGGCGACGCCCTTTCCGACGACATCCTCGCCGCAGCCCGAGACCGCCTGCTGGCCAGCCACGAACCCACAGACGCCTGACCGCAGGCCGCACCCATTCTCATTGCCCCCAGGGGAGACCCATGTTTGCACAAGCCCTATCGAACCGGCTCGACCGGCGTGGCATCCACTATGCGTGGATCGTCGCAGCCATCACGTTCAGCGTGATGCTCACCACTGCCGCCGCGCTCGGCCTGCCCGGCGCCTTTCTCAAGCCGCTGACCAGCGAGATGGGCTGGAGCACGGATCAGGTCTCGTCGATCCTCGCGGTGCGGTTTGCGCTGTTTGGTTTGATGGCGCCGTTCTCGGCGCTGCTGATGGATCGCTTCGGCGTCCGCAACGTGGTCTGCGTGGCGCTGGCGTTGATTGCCGGGGCCATGGCGCTGGCCACGGTATCGACGCAGCTTTGGCAGTTGTTCATCGCGTGGGGGCTGATGCTCGGTATCGGGTCGGGCATGACGGCGATGGTGCTTGCCGCGCTCGTCGCCAACCGCTGGTTCACGGCGCGGCGCGGGCTGGTGATCGGCATGTTGACCGCCAGCTCCGCCACCGGCCAGCTTGCATTCCTGCCGGCGGCCGCCTGGCTGATCGAACACATGGGCTGGCGCTTTGCCGTGCTGCCGGTGCTGTTTGCCTGCGGCACGCTGGCGCTCCTCGTGTTCGCCTTCATGCGCAATCGCCCCGCCGACGTCGGCCTGGTGCCGTTCGGGGAATTGCCCGGCACGGCGCCCGCCGCCACGGCACCGGCCATGCCGCTGACATGGCGCGGGCCGTTCGTGGTGTTGCGCGACGCGGCGCGCACACAAACGTTCTGGATCCTGGCTGGCACCTTCTTTATCTGCGGGCTATCGACCAATGGCCTGATCCAGACGCACTTCATCGCGCTATGCGCGGATTTCGGGATGTCGCCGGTACCTGCCGCATCGGCACTGGCCATGATGGGCGCGTTCGACTTCGTCGGGACGATCCTCTCGGGCTGGCTGTCGGACCGCTATGACAACCGCAAGCTGCTGTTCTGGTACTACGTGCTGCGTGGGTTGTCGCTGTTCTGGCTGCCGCACTCGGAGTTCACGCTCTACGGTCTGTCGGTGTTCGCGATGTTCTATGGACTCGACTGGGTGGCCACGGTGCCGCCGACGATCAAGCTGGCTGGCACCACATTCGGGAGAGAACGTGCTGCGATGGTATTCGGCTGGATCTTCGCCGCGCATCAGATCGGCGCGGCAACGGCGGCATTCGGTGCGGGACTGTCGCGCACGGCCTGGCTGACCTACTCGCCGGCGCTTTACGTGGCCGGTGCCGCATGTATCGTCGCCGGACTGCTCGCATTGATGGTACGGCGCCCGGCCCCTCGGGCAGATGGCGTCACGCCGCAAGCGGCTGGCGCCTGAGCGCGCCGGAAGGCAACACTAGCGTTCGTGGCAGGCCGCCACGAACGCATCGATCAGCGCTGCCGCGCTGGCACGCTTCAACGCCGATTGCCGGACCAGCACGCCGATCTCCCGATACATCGGCATACCCGGCATCGGCACCTGCTCGACATTCGGGGTCTGCGCCAGCGGCACAAGCTCGCAAGGAATGATCGCGCAACCGAGCCCCTCGCCAACCATCTGCAGGATGACTGCAGGCTCGTCCAACTCCATGCCCTCGCGTACCCAAAGGCGGTGCCGTTTGAGATAGCGGTCCACGAGTTGCCCGCCGGTCGAGTGGCGGTTGTATCGGATAAACGGGACTGTCGACAGCAGCGTCTTCAGGTCGGCCGGCGCCCCCTTCGGCGCCACCGCCACGAAGCGCTCCTTCACCAGCGGCACCCACTTCAGTTCGGGTGGAATGCCGAGCCGCGGCTTGACCAGCACCGCAATATCCAGCTCTCGGGCATCGACCTGCGTCAGCAACTGCGTCGACATGCCCGGCACGATATTGACGTGGGTGTCAGGAAACGCGACGCGAAAACGTTGCATGGCACGCGGCAACAGACTGGCCTGAACAGTCGATACCGCCCCCAGATCCAGCGGCGCCGTATCGCGCTGCAGTCGCGCGCCCTTCATCGACTCGTAGAGCGCAACGATGCGCGAGGCGTCCGCCAGCATCTGCCGGCCTTCCTCGCTCAGGGTCACCGATTTGCCCGATCGATCAAACAACGTGCAGCCGAGATCTTCTTCCAGCCGGCGGATCTGGGTGCTGACGGCCGACTGCGTCAGCCCGAGCCGCGCGCCGGCGGACGAGAACGAACCGGTTTCGGCGGCAACGAGAAAGGTCTTGAAATAGCGGAGCAAGGCGGGATTCAAGCATCGAAATTTTCGATGCTCAGTCAAAAAATGATTCGTTTCATATTACGAGTTCTGCTGATTACAATCAACGACGCCTTCACGCATCCATGGAGATAACGCCCCACCATGAACGCCATTCCCTTGTTCCACCTTGCCTTTCCCGTGCACGACCTTGCGGCTGCTCGCCACTTCTATGGTGAACTGCTTGGCTGCCCGGAAGGCCGCAGTTCCGACGCCTGGATCGATTTCAACTTCTACGGCCATCAGGTGGTGGCGCACCTGTCCCCCGACGAGTGCGGCCACCGCGCTACCAGCGCCGTGGATGGCGATGACGTGCCCGTACGCCACTTCGGGGCGATCCTGCCGATGACCGAATGGGAAGCCCTGGCCGACAAGCTACGCGCCGCCGGCACCCGGTTCGTGATCGAGCCGCACGTGCGCTTCAAGGGTCAGGTTGGCGAACAGGCCACGATGTTTTTCCTGGACCCGTCGGGCAACGCGCTGGAGTTCAAGGCGTTCGGCGACATGAGCCAGGTATTCGCGAAGTAACACCCCCACACGATTCACCCATCCCAAGACAATCCAGCGAGACATGACCGAATTCGTCATCCAGCCTGCCCCGCAGGCCAGCGTAGCCGTGGCGGGTAGCCAGGCCCGTTTCCCTATCCGCCGCGTGTTCTGCGTGGGGCGCAACTACGCCGCCCACGCACGCGAAATGGGCAAGGACCCCGATCGCGAACCGCCGTTCTTCTTCACCAAGCCAGCCGATGCCGTCGTGGCTGCTGAAGGCACGGTGCCGTATCCGCCGTTGACGGAGAACCTCCACCACGAGATCGAGCTTGTTGTCGCGATCGGCAAGGGCGGCACGAACGTCAGCCCGGCGCAGGCACTCGACCTGGTGTGGGGCTACGCCGTGGGCGTGGACATGACGCGCCGTGATCTGCAGGACGTCGCCAAGAAGATGAGCCGCCCGTGGGACTGGTCGAAGGCCTTCGATGCGTCAGGCCCGTGCGGTCCGCTGCATGCCGCATCCAGCATTGGCCATCCGTCCAAGGGCGCGATCTGGCTCAAGGTCAATGGCGAAACGCGCCAGGAAGGCGACCTGACCGAACTGATCTGGCCCGTTGCCGACGTGATTGCCTATATCTCGGAAGCCGTTGCTCTGGAACCGGGTGATCTGATCTTCACCGGCACGCCGGCAGGCGTCGGCGCTCTGAACCCCGGCGACGTCGTCAGCGGTGGTGTCGAAGGTATCGGTGAGATCACTTTTACTATCGGCAAGCGCTAAAACATCACATTCGCGTAGTGCCAGACGGCGTTGCTCATTTCTCGTGAGCAACGCCGTTTCTCCTTTGTATTCATGCAATTACGAACACTTTAGAGCGATTGCTCGAGTTCGAGCATAGCAATTTCTCTAAATTCTCCTTGCCTATCTATCTAGTAGTAGATAATAT